>JBKKAU010000045.1:0-5822 GCA_046714475.1 Thermoanaerobaculia bacterium | reverse complement strand
CCTCCACCTTCCGGTCCCCGCCGCAAGCCCCAAGGAGCAGCAGGAGGAGCAGCCAGTACCATGCTCCCCCTCTCCCGAAGAGGGAGGGAGGCGTGGCGGGAGAGGGGGCCGGGGGGTGAGGGCGCATCGAAACCGCGGGTGGGGCCGTTCAGGCCGCGTATCCTACTATACGGCCTATCGGCATGCCCCCTCTCCGCATCCATCCGGACAACCCGCGCTACTTCCAGGATGGAAGCGGCCGGGCCGTCTACCTGACCGGCTCGCACCACTGGGACACCCTGGTGGACAACGCCGAGCGGCCGGAGGGGCTCGACTTCGAGCGCTACCTCGACCAGCTCGCCGCCTGGGGGCACAACTTCATCCGGCTCTGGACGCACGAGGCGTGGATCCACGAGGTCCGGCCGCTCCCCTACCTACGGGCCGGCTCCCGCTACGACCTCTCCCGTTTCGATCCGGAGTACTTCGGACGCCTGCGCGAGCGCGTCGAGGCCGCCGGCCGCCGCGGCTTCTGGATCTCGGTGATGCTCTGGAACGGCTGGTCGCTCCATGACAAGGGCGAGGGCAACCCCTGGCGCCGCCATCCCATGAACCGCCTGAACAACGTCAACGGCATCGACGGCGACCCGGGCGCCCACGGCGAGGGAACCGACGTCCACACCCTGCGCGTCCCCGCCATCACCCGGCTCCAGGAGGCCTATCTGGAAAAGGTGGTGGAGACGGTCGGCGACCGGGACCACGTGCTCTGGGAGATCTCGAACGAGAGCCCCGGCGGCTCGCGCGACTGGCAGCGGCACATGATCCGGCATCTCCACACGGTCGACGGCCGGCGCCATCCGATCGGGATGACCTTCGCCTTCCCCGGCGGCAGCAACGAGGACCTCTTCGCCAGCCCCGCCGACTGGATCTCCCCCGGCCGCCGCGGCGGCTACATGAAGTCCCCTCCCCCCGCGGACGGCCGCAAGGTGATCCTCCTCGACACCGACCACCTCTGGGGGATTGGCGGCGACCGGGGCTGGGTCTGGAAAAGCTTCCTGCGCGGCCACCACCCTATTTATATGGACCCCTGGGATGAGGATCCGGTGCGGCTCGACGCCCGCCGGGCCATGGGGCGGACGCGGCGCCTCGCCGAGAGGATCGATCTCGCCCGCATGGCGCCGATGCCGCGCCTCGCCTCGACCCGCTACTGCCTGGCCAAGCTTGTCCCGGGAGAGGAGGAGATCGTGGTCTACCTGCCGCGACGGGGTCTGCTGGGGTTGCGGCTGGACCTCTCGGACGTGGAGGGGGAGCTGTTCGCGGAATGGTTCGATCCCGAAGCCCCGGCGGACACCCGCTCCCTGCCGCCCATCCCTATTCGGGGGGGCGGCCGGCGGCGGCTTGCTCCGCCGTTCCGAAAAGACGCGGTGCTGTATCTGAGGCGGACTCCGGGAGGAGGCCGCCCTTGGTGAGGTGCTCCGCGAGGAAACCCGCCATCATCGCGTACCCCTTCGGCGTCAGGTGCTGGTCGATCGGGTAGTAGATCGGCTCCCCGTCCCGGATCGCCAGCCGGAACGAGCCCGTGAGGTCGTACACCGGCACGCCGTGCCTCCGGAACATCTCCCCGAACAGCCGGTTCGGCCGGTCCGGGTCGTATCCCGAGGGATCGACGCCGAGGCGGGCGAACGTCGCCTCCCAGGCCGCGGGGTCCACCTGGAGCAACGACGGGATCAGGACTACGCCGGCCAGGGCCTGCCGCTCCGCCGCGAGCCGCGCCAGCTCCGCCACCGCCTTCTCCGTGGCCGCGGCGCCCCCCTGGATCGTCCCGGAGGGCCGCGTCGAGTAGAGCGACAGCTCCTCCCGCTGCTCGCGGCGGGCGTGCGGCTCCTTCAACCCCAACCTGGACCGGATCGGCCCCTCCAGCACCGAAGTCTTGAACAGCGCGAACAGGTGGGAGTTGTAATAGAGCCACCGCCTCAGGCCGCCGCGCTCGCCGGGCACGACCAGGTAGCCGTCGACCGCCGCCACCTTGGGTCCGCCGGGCGCCGCGTCCTGGAGGTCGTTGGCCATGAAGACGGCGAGAAGGACCAGGTCGGGCCGGAGCGCCTCGCCGTGCGCCTCGTACCAGGCCACCGCGTCGGGCACCCCGAAGCCGGGAGCGCCGGCGTTGAGCACCTCGGCGTCGATGCCGCGCGCCCGGAGCGACTTCTCCAGTCGAGCCGGGTAGGTCTCCTCCGGCCCGGCGCCGACGCCGAAGGTGAACGAGTCGCCCAGGGCGAGGACGCGGAACGTCCCCGGCCGGCGCGGGCCGACGTCAGGGCCTCGCAGGCCCTCCCGGTTGATGGCGACCGGCGTGTCGAACTCCACCCGGTTGGTGACGGTGCCCTGGAACCCCGGCTGGAGGCGGTAGCGGCGCGGCGGGTCGGGCTCGTAGAGGCCCTGGGACACCAGCATCACCGGCTGCGGCCGGACCCGCCGCACGGCGATCTCCGCCACCAGCAGGCTGAGGCCCAGGCTGACCGCGAGCAGCAGCAGGCGCGCGGCGATTTTCTTGAGGGACGGGCGCGTCATGCGGCGCTGTTATGAGGATAGCTCGTCGAAGAGCCCGAGCTGCGCGCCGGGCCGGCGGAACGCGGCGGTCGACAGCTCCATGCTCCGGACCGGCATGTCCAGCTTGCGGCAAGTGGCCTGGAAGAGGGCGCGCATCTGCTCGGCGAAGATCCCCTCGCCGCGGAACCGGCTGCCGAAGTTGGGGTCGTTGAGCTTGCCGCCGCGCATGCCGCGGATGCGGTTCAGGACCTTGTCCTTGCGGTCCGGGAAGTGGCGCTCGAGCCACTCCTCGAACAGGCCGGCCACCGGCCCCGGCAGCCGGATCGGCACGAAGAACGCGGACGTGGCGCCCGCCTCCTTGGCGGCGGCCAGGATGCCCGGCAGCTCGTGGTCGGTAAGCCCGGGCACCAGCGGCGCGATCAGCGCTACGACGGGGATGCCGTGGGCGGACAGCTCCGCGATCGCGTCCAGCCGGTCGCGCGGGTGGCTGGTCCGGGGCTCCATGCGCTGGGTGATCTCCGGGTCCAGCGAGGTGACCGAGACGCAGACCTGCGCCGCCTGGTGGCGGGCCAGCTCGCCGAGCACGTCCACGTCCCGCCGGACCAGCGCGTTCTTGGTGACGATCACCACCGGGTTGCGGAACTCGGCGAGCACCTCCAGGCACCGCCGGGTGAGGCCCAGCCGGCGCTCGACCGGCTGGTACGGGTCGGTCACGCCGCTCATGGCGATCACCCGCGGCTTCCAGCGCGGCGAGGCCAGCTCCTTCCGCAGCAGCTCCGGAGCGTCCTCCTTGACCAGAATGCGGGTCTCGAAGTCGAGCCCCGGGGAGAACCCCAGGTACTCGTGGGTCGGCCGGGCGTAGCAATAGATACAGCCGTGCTCGCAGCCGCGGTAGGGGTTCACCGAGGCCTCGAAGCCGATGTCGGGGCTGTCATTGCGCGCGATGATGCTGCGCGACGTATCCCGCAGGAAGACGGTCGGTACCTTCTCAGGCCCCGGCTCCTCCATTTCGACGGTCAGCGTCTCGAATCGGTTGGCTGGATTGCCGGCGGCCCCGCGTCCGCGCGGCGCCTCGGGGGGTCTGCGCTGCTCCACGGGGAGGATTTTACGCCATGGAGGCGGAAGTGGGGGAAAAGAGCTCTCGATTGTCCCGCCTGCCCTTCCTCTCGCACCATTATTTTTAGGGACTGCTGAAAGAATCCTAATCCATGTTTCATTCTCCGGGTGCGCGGGCTCCTCCCTCTGACAGGAAAGTGCACCCATCTGACAATCCTCAACTCTAATGTCCAATCCAACAGAGGTTTTCATGCGCAGACAGAGGTTTCTTCTGACGCTCGCCCTTCTCTCCCTTCTCGCCATCCCGGCCGTCGCTGACGATGTGATTGGCAGCGGCATCGACGTCTGGGCCACCGAGGCCGACGGCAAGACCTTCGCCGCCTTCGACCTGGAGCCGATCCCGGCGGGCTTCTTCTGCGGCAAGTCGGCGCCGTTCACCGGCCGAATCGCCTTCAAGGGCGTGCCGGTGAGCTCCGAGCTCGGCCGCACCGACACGATCGTCGAACGGCTCGACGACGCCCCATTCAACGACAAGGGCGTCGCCTCCACCCGCATCCAGGTCCGGGCGCTCTCGCTGGTGAGCACCGCCCCGGTCAAGACCGCCTGCGGCAGCTACAACGTCAAGGTGAGCCTCGCGGGCAACCAGCCGGTCACCCGGATGCGCATCGTCCAGGACCACGACAACGGCGGCCGCTTCTTCGCGCCGCTCGCCCTCAACGTCAAGATGACCTTCGTCCCGGTGACCGGCAAGGGCGGGGAGCTCGAGGTCACCCGCAACATCCGGTTCCGCAACACCCAGATCATCTGGTCGTTCCCCGCCCCTGGCATCGGCGTCCAGAAGGCCGGCTTCGTGAGGGTGGACACCGACGGCGACGGCCGCGAGGACACCTTCCTCCCCGGCACCTCGAACTTCGCCGCGGGCAAGCGGATCGTCAATGGGAAGTTGTTGCTTCAGGCCCGCCAGCCGATCGACGAATGGAACCACTATGAGCCTGCTCACGTCCACACCACGACCTCGCCGTAGATCGGTTCTCCTGAGCTGATGCGTTATCCAAAGGGGGCCCCAGGGTCCCCTTTGTCACACGCCGGCTGTCCCGCCACCCCGCCCTCTCACACATTCTCTTCAGAGGCCGTTTCAAGAGACTCCTAATCCATGCCTCATCTTCCAAGTGCGCGGGGCCCTCCTCTTCCGGCGAGAGTGCGTCGATCTGAATGACCCTGAGCTCTAATGTCCAATCTTATGAGAGGTTTCCATGCAGAGACAGAGGCTTCTTCTGACGCTCACCCTTCTCACCCTTCTCGCCATTCCCGCCGCCGCGGACGACATCATCTACAGCGGCAGCGATCTATGGGTCACTCCAGCCACCGGCAGGACCTTCGCCGACTTCTCCTACGAGCCGATCCCGGCCGGTTTCTTCTGCAACAAATCGGCCTCGTTCACCGGCCAGATCCCATTCAAGGGGGTGCCTGTAAGCGCCGATCTCGGCCGCACCGACACGATTGTCGAGCGGCTCGACGACGCCGCCCTCAACGACAAGGGCATCGCCTCGACCCGTATCCAGATCCGGGCGCTCTCGCTGGAAAGCATCGCCCCGGTCAAGACAGCCTGCGGCAGCTACCTCGTCAAGGTGAGCCTCCATGGTAACCAGCCGGTCACCCGGATGCGTATCGTGCAGGACCACGACAACGGAGGGCGTTTCATCGCGCCGCTTTCGCTCAACGTCAAGATGACGTTCGTTCCAGTGGTCGGCAATGGTCGGGAATTGGAGCTGGTTCGCAGGATCCGGTTCTCCGCCGCGAAGCATGCGGTCTGGCTGTTCCGTACCCCTGAGCTCGGTTTCCAAAAGGCAGGTTTTATCAAGGTCGACACGGATGGCGACCGCCAGGAGGACGCCTTTGTCCTGGGCACCTCCAACTTTGCGGCAGGATTGCGTGCCTTCCCCAACAAGAGCTATGACCAGTGCGCCGCTTGGGTAGTCTTCCACGACGATCCTCGCCACGGCCACGAGCTCTGCGGGTATTAGGCATTTCTCCTCTTCTCAAGGTTCAAAGGGGGCCGCCCAGCCCCCTTGTCCCGCCGCCCCACCCTGTTACACCATTCTCTTCAGAGGCTGTTTCACGAGACTCCTAAGCCATGCCTCATTCACCAAGCGCGCGAGGCCCTCCTCTTCCGGCGAGAGTGCGTCGATCTGAACGACCCTGAGCTCTAATGTCCATTCAACAGAGGTTTTCCATGCAGAGAC
>JBKKAU010000044.1:0-1957 GCA_046714475.1 Thermoanaerobaculia bacterium | reverse complement strand
GACCCCGATGTCCGAGGTGGCCGGCCGCATGGCGGTGGTGGTGGGGGCAAGCTACCTGCAGCGCATCCACGGCGGCCGGGGTACCCTGCTCGCGGGTGTGCCGGGCGTGCCGCCCGGCGACGTGGTGGTCATCGGCGGCGGCATCGTCGGCCTGAACTCGATCAAGATGGCGCTCGGGCTCGGCGCCCGCGTCACGGTGCTGGAGACCAACCTCGACCGTCTGCGCTATATCGACGAGCTGTTCCACGGCCAGGTCACGACCCTCTACAGCAACCGCTACAACCTGATCGCCTCGCTGCGGCGCACCGACCTGCTGATCGGCGCGGTGCTGATTCCCGGCTATTCGGCCCCCAAGCTGGTGACGCGCGACATGCTCAAGCAGATGAAGGAGGGGGCGGTGGTGGTCGACGTGGCGGTCGATCAGGGCGGCTGCTTCGAGACCACCCGGCCGACGACCCACTCGGATCCGGTGTATGTGATCGACGGGGTGGTGCACTACTGCGTCGCCAACATGCCCGGCGCGGTGCCGCGCACCTCGACCTTCGCGCTCAACAACGCGACCATGCCCTATGCTCTGGCGCTGGTGAACAAGGGCGTCGAGAAGGCGGTACAGGACGATGCCGGCTTGAAACTGGGCGTCAACACCTTCCGCGGGCACATCACCTTGAAGCCCGTGGCCGAGTCCCAGGGCCGGCCCTACAAGCCGCTGGATGAGTTGCTGTAGGAGGAGAGCGGGGGCCTCACCGGCTCCCGCTTCCTTCCACCCTCCTGTAAAGCGCCTGCCATTCGCGGGCAATGCTGGCGGCGTCGAGACTCTCCCTGGATAGAGGATGTGGCAACGGGACCTGTCCGTCCAGGAGGTCCCGCAGCAGGTCCACCACCCCTTCCGCTCCCGCTTCCAGGGGCACGCGCCAACCCCCTCCTTTCCGCAGGCGGTCTCCGGGGGCTCCCAGATCAAACGCCACGACCGGCACGCCGGCGGCCCAGCATTCCGAGAGGACCAGGCTGTAGGTCTCTGGGATGATCGAGAGGAGCAATGCGACGTCCACCCGGTCGCGGCGGAGCAGGGAGGGGAGGGTGCCGCTCCGGTAATAGCCCCTCACGTCGACGCGCGGCGTCTCCCGCAGCCGGGCGAGGATCTCGGCGTCTCCGCCTCCGTAGACGCTCCACTGAAGCGGCCGGTCCCCCAGCCGGCGGACCACCTCCTCGAAGACCAGGGCTCCCTTGTGAACCTGGGCGCCTCCGACCAGGGCTACGTGCCGCACCGGACCGGTGGGGACGCGCGACGGAGGGACGGGCCGCCAGGCCGAAGCCGGTGGGATCACCCTCTGGCGCTCGATGGGCTGGCCGGGGAAGAGGTCGAGGTAGGTGCGGCGCAGGAACTCCGACGGGTAGACGACCGCCTCGGCGCCTGCCAGCAGCGCGCCGGAAAGGGCGCGCCGTCGCGCCTGCCAGGCGCCGTCGAGCTGCCAGTCCCAGCGCAGGCAGCGCTCGCAGCGGTCGAGGTCGCGGGAGTAGTGGCAGAAACGCAACGGCGGCCGCTCCAGCAGGTGGGGACGCGGGCAGAAAGGGCTGAAGTCGTGGACCGAGATCACCAGACGGAGCCCCAGCCGGCCGAGCTCGATCAGCGACCCCAGAGGGACATCCGCCAGCCCTTCGACGTGCAGGACGTTCGCCCCCACCCGCTCGGCGGCCCGCGCGACGGCGCGTTCCCAGGCGATATTTTCCATGGAAAGAGAGGAAGGCGCCGGGGTATCCCCACCGGGCAGCCGCAGGGCGCGCCGCGTCTCCCCGTTCTGGACCTCCAGCCGGTAGTCCTGGCCGTCCGGGTAGAGCAGCGCCACCGGCCGCAGCCCGGCTTCGGCTTCGAGGCGGTGGAGGAGCTGGGCCTGGACGCCGCCCAGGCGGGCGGCCGGCGCGGCGGAGGCGACGTCGAGGATCGGCGAGGGGAGGGGGG
>JBKKAU010000043.1:0-20034 GCA_046714475.1 Thermoanaerobaculia bacterium | reverse complement strand
GAGCAGGACGGTCGGCAGGAAGCCGGCGAACAGCGAGTTCTCGTTGCGCCGCCAGGACTCGAACCACTCGCCGGTGTAGAAGTTGCTCGCCGATGGCGTCACGTAGCTGACCAGCGACGCGCCGTAGATCCGGATTTCGGTGGCCGAGCGCTTGAGGTTCAGGGAGCGCGCGGTCTGCCAGTAGGGAAAGTAGAGGGCGCCGAAGGCGAGCGCGCCGGCCGCGGCCGCCGGGACGAGCACGCGCAGCGCCTGCCGCAGCCGGCCCTCGCGCCGCAGGCGGGGCAGGCGGATGGCCAGCAGCACCAGCATGGGGAAGTGGACCATGTAGGCGAGATAGCTGCCGCCGGTGACGTGGAGCAGGTAGAAGAGCAGGAAGAGCCCGGCCCGCTTCCAGGTCGCCTCGGCGAGCAGCCGGTCCCAGGTCCAGAGAACCAGCGGGATCCACTGGGCGAGCAGCATCTGGATGTGGCTCATCTGGTCCCAGCGGAACGACGAGAAGGCGAAGAGGACGCCGCCGAGGAACGCTGCGGCGCCGCCGAGGCCGCTCCGGCGCAGGACGTAGAACGTCGTCCAGCCGCAGAGCACGAACGAGCCGACGAAGAGGACGTTGAAGGCCGCCAGCGGGTTGGGCACCAGGCTGGTGAACGCGGCCACGAACGCCGCCGGGCCGAGCAGGTGGTCCGAGTAGGTGAAGGTGGCGGGCGATGAGAAGAAGATCGGCGCGTTCCAGAGGTCGGGCAGCCCGAGCCGGATCTGGTGCGCCCCCCACTTCAGCACCCAGAGGTTGAAGACCGGGTCTCCCGGGTTCGGCGGGATGGCGGCGCCGAAGACGTCCAGGAGATGCCGCAGGTAGAACGCGGAGAGCAGCAGATAGCCGACGGCGGCCAGGGCGTAGCCGAGGACGGCGGGCCTATGGAACCAGCCAGCGGCTGGTCGTGCGGAGGCAGAGACGGTCTCAGGTCTCAATAGGTATCCCATGTCTTTGGCAAGAGTCGCGTATTCTATCGCCGCGATCCGGTCACCGCTCCATGCGCTTTCGTACTCTACCTTTCGCCTGCGTGGCGCTGCTCCTCCTCGGCCTGGCCGGGACCTTGTACAAGGTCCACACCCCTCCAGGGCCGATCGGCGAGGAGGCGACCCACGTCATGATCGTCCAGAGCCTCTGGCACGACCGGGAGCTGACCTATGAGGAAGGGGACCTCCTCCGCGCCTACCGCGTCTGGGACCAGGGGCCGCGTGGCCTGACCTTGATTACGACCGACGGCGGCCGGAGCATGCGTTTCGGCGAGCCGTTCGTCTACGGCCTAGCGGCCCTGCCCTTCTACGGGCTGCTGGGCGTCCAGGGGCTCCTGGTCTTCAACATGGCGTTGTGGCTCGCCATGATCGGCGCGGCTTGGTGGGCCTTCCGCGGCGAGCCCGGCGTGCCGGGCCTCTTCCTGGCCGGCTTCTTCTTCGCCTCGACGGCGTTCGCCTACGTCTTCCGGTTCGAGCCGGTGGTCTTCGCCATGGCCTGCCTGTTCTTGCCGCTGCTCCTCTGGTGGCGGCTGCGGCGGCGCGCCGCCTGGACCGGCCGCGACCTGGCGATGCTCGCCGCGGCCGGCCTGCTGCTGGCGGCGCTCTTCCTCGCGGCCGGCCCGGCGGTCCTGGTGGGTCTGCCGATCGTGATCGACCTTGTCTGGCAGCGGCGCTGGCGCGGGCTCCTGGCGCTGCTCACCCCGGCGCTCCTCGCGGTCGGGCTGGTCTGCGCCGTTCACTGGCGGCTGGCCGGCTCCTGGAGCCCCTACCAGGCGGCGCAGCGGAGCTTCTTCGAGGGCGAGTTCCCGGCCGAGAGCCGGCGCGACCTCTGGCAGCTGCGGCGGGGCGCGCGCACCCCGCCCTGGCAGGCGGGGCCGGGGCACGAGGCGGGACCGGCGCTCCTCGGCCGCAACGCCGGCTATTTCCTGGCCGGCCGCCACGCGGGCCTCCTCCCCTGTTTCCCGTTCGCGCTCCTGGCGCTGGCGCTCTACCTCTTCGGGCCGAAAGACCGCGCCCGCCACCTGCTGCTCGCGGCGGTCGCCATCTACTGCCTGTTCACGCTGCTCTGGCGGCCGCTCGGCTGGAACGGCGGCCCCGAGGATCTCGGCAACCGCGCCTTCGCGATCGTTTACCCGGCCCTGCTGCTCCTCCCGGGGAGCCTCGAATCGCGCCGACTCCTGCTGCTCGCCTTCGCCGCGGCGGGGCTCTGGACCGTCTCGGCCCTGGCCTCTCTGCTGCCGGCCCTGGCGCCGGAGCCGACGAGCCAGCCCCACGTCCGGACGGCCACCTTCCGTCTCCTGCCGCTCGAGCTGACCCTGCTCGCCGGCAACAGCGCCCCCGGCTACAGCGCCCGCACCTGGGGCGGATCGGTCTGGGTGGTGCCGCGCGACAGCTTCTACGTCGACGAGTCGCACCCCAACGGCGTCTGGGTGCGGGGGGCGTCGCGCTCGGAGGTCCTGGTGCTCTCCCCCGAGCCGGTCGACCGGCTGCGCTTCAACGCTCTGTCGCTTTCGCCCCACAACCTCTTGACGGTGGAGAGCGGAGGGGAGACGGTGAGGGTCCGGTTCGACAGCGAGGGCAAGCGCCAGGGCACGCCGGTCGATCTCGCAACCGGCCTGGCGGCGCGGGACGTGGGCTTCCTCGCCCAGTCGTCCCGGGAGTACCTCTACTCCCTGACCCTGACCACGACCGACGGCGTGGTGCCGGCGCGGCGGATCCCCGGCAGCGCCGATCCCCGCTACCTCGGGGTGTTCCTCGACTTCACCGGCGGCGGCCTGTAATCTCCCGGGACCAGATCCATGAGCTCTCCCATCTCCCCTGATCCGAACGACCAGAACGTGGAGCCGCGCGTCGCGGACGTGCTGCAGCAGATCCGCTCCGGCGTGCGCCAGCGCCAGGCCCAGGTGGCGACGATCGCCGCCGGCACCGAGGAGGCGCGGCACAAGCTGGTCGAGCTGACCTCCAAGGAGTACATCCAGGAGCCGATCAACGTCTCGCCGCGGCCGGTCGTGGGCCGGCTGCTGGTGTTCGCGCGCAAGGCCGTCTTCCACCTGTTCATGAAGTGGTTCCTGCGGCCGGTCGTCGAGCAGCAGAACGGTTTCAACCAGACGGCGAGCCGGCTGCTCCAGGACCTGGTGCAGTCGCAGGAGGGACTGGGCAAGCAGGTGCGGGAGCTGTCGGCCAAGGTCGACGCCCTGGAGCGGCGGCTGCGCGAGGCTGCGGACCGCTAGATGGGCCGGCGGATCTGCATCTGCGTCAACCGCGTCCCCTTCGCCTATGGCGGGGCGGAGATGCTGGTCGAATCGCTGCGCGACCAGCTCGTGGCGCGGGGGCACGAGGTGGAGGTGGTCGCCGTGCCGTTCGCCTGGGGCACGCGGACGCAGCTCCTCAAAAGCGCGCTCGCCTGGCGGCTGCTCGACTTGAACGCGGCGGGGGGGCAGCGGATCGACCTGGTGATCGCGACGCGCTTCCCGTCCTACGTCATCAAGCACCCGAACAAGGTGGTCTGGCTGATCCACCAGATGCGGCAGGTCTACGACCTCCTGGGGACGCCGTACAGCGACTTCCGCGAGGAGGGGCCGCGCGACCGCAAGGTGATCGAGATGGTGCGGGCGATGGACCGGCGGACGCTGTCGGAGGCGCGGGCGGTCTACACGATCTCGGGCAACGTCGCCGAGCGCCTCAAGCGGTTCAACAACGTGGACGCCACGCCGCTCTATCCGCCGCCGCGCCTCGACGGGCGGTATCACCCGGGCGACTTCGGCGACTACGTCTTCACCGCCGGCCGGCTTGACCGGTTGAAGCGCTTCGACCTGGTGATCCGGGCGCTGCCGCACACCGCCACGCCAGTCCGCTGCCGGATCGCGGGCGACGGGCCGGAGCGGCAGGCGCTGGAGGAACTGGCCGGGAAGCTGGGGGTGAGGGACCGGGTGGAGCTCCTCGGCTGGGTCGAGGACGACCGCATGGCCGACCTCTTCGCCGGCAGCCTCGCCGTCTTCTATGCCCCCTACGACGAGGACTACGGCTACGTGACCGTCGAGGCCTTCAAGTCCGGCAAGCCGGTGATCACCGCCGCCGACTCGGGCGGCGTGCTCGAGTTCGTCGAGGACGGCCGGAGCGGCTTCATCTGCCCGCCGGACGCCCCGCGAGAGATCGCGGCGCGGCTGGATGCGCTCTACCGCGACCGGGAAAAGGCGCGGCGGATGGGGGAGGCGGGCGGTGAGACGGTGGCGGGGATCGGCTGGGACCGGGTGGTCGAACAGCTCCTGTCGCAGGCCGGCTGAGCGGATCAGCCCTTCCGCAGGCGCTCGAGCTCGTGCCGGAGCCGGGTGTTCTCCTCTTCGAGGCGGAGCCGCGCGGCCTCCTCGGCGACAGCCTTGGCCTCGGACTCATCGGGCCGCCGCAAGAGCGCACCGGTAGCCATATCCACCAGGCGTAGCCGCTCTCCTTCGAGCCTCAGAGCCAACCTTGTGGAATCGCTCGCGAGCGAGCCATCGGCAGCGGGCTTCATCGGCTGGTACTTCCCTCTCTGCAGCCGGAAGCCCTGGAGCCGGGGCTCGAGGTGGTCCCCGAGAGGATCGAACAGGAAGTACTCCTCGACCCCGAGCCGCTCATACCGGTCCTTCTTGATCCCGAGATCCTCTCTCCGGGTGCTTGCGGAGGTCACCTCAATGACCATGGAGGGGCCCCGGCCCTCTTCCCAGAGCTTGTAGATCGGGCGTTGCCGGTCCGGCACCCCGTGGACGACGAAGACGTCGGGGCAGATCACCGCTTTCGGGTTGCCCTTCTCGTAGTAGAGGAAGAGATTGCCGCTGACGTAGACATCGGCGGCGTCGCGAAAGCGGTTCTGCAAGGAGTTGATCAGGTCGCTCATCTCCGTGCGATGGAGATCCGTCTCTCCCATAGGATGGCCGTCCGACTCCGGGTAGAAGATGTCGTCTTCATACTGCAGGGGGACTACGGACATCGTTACCTCCTCTTCCCGGCAATCAAGAGGGTCGACCGCCGGCCAGAGCACCGCTTCGGGGGCTAAGTCTAGCATGCAGCCCGTCTGTCTCCGGCATGGATGGACGGGAGAAGTTCCCGGATGACACGTTGGACGCGAACAGCCGAGCCCCAGGCACGATCTATGCTCACAGTCTACGTCTGGAGACACAGCCGTGAGAGCCACTCGCCGAGTCCCCTCCATCGTCTTCTTCCTCTGGTTGCCGTTGGCGCGGAGCGCCGCGGGCGCCCCTCTGGTCTACGACTTCCAGGCTCCGGACGCGGCGTCCCTCGCGGGCTGCTCGGCGATTCACATGGTGAGCGGCATCCCGCTGGAGATCGAGGCCGGATGGATGAGCCCGGAGGGCGGTTTCTCGCTCGGCGAGGGGAACGCCTCGGTGGTCGTGGAAGAGGGCGGGCTGGGCGTCCTGTCGGACGCGGCCTCCGGCTCGTCGCCGGAGGGCGGCCTCTCCAGGTCCGAAGGCCTCGTCTTCCGGTTCTCGGGGCAGTTCGCGCCGTCGAGCGTCACGCTGAACGGCTTCACCCGCGGCGACGGCTCCGTGGAGAGGGTGGAGATGGTGCGGGTCTTCGTCAACGGCGCGTTCTTCGCCGACGTCCCGGGCGTGGACCGCGGCACCGTGACGCTGCCGCTCCCCGAGGGCACCGAGACGCTCGCCTTGACGCCGCTGCTCGCAATCGACGGCGTCCGACTCTCGCCCGCCCCGGTCCTCTTCGTGTCGCGGATCGAAGGAGAGGAGAAGGCGGACCCGGGTCTCGGAGAGGCCTCGGGCCCGCCGTAGGAAGGGTCTCAGCTCGCCGGTGCCAGGGCCATCAGCTTGCGGATCTCCTGCGAGTGAGCGCGGGCCACGGCCGTGTGCTCGCTGGCCTGCAGCACGTCCCCGTACACGCTGAGCCGCGCGGCCTCCCAGATCTCGTCCAGCGCGCGGTCGACCAGCTGCTGGATACGGGGGAGGGGGGCCGGGCTGAGGGCGGTCCGGCAGACCCGGACGTTCCTCAGCAGCTCGGGGAGCATCTCCGTGCCGTGCTCCGCTCGGAAGAGGAGATCGAACAGAGGGGTGCTGCGGTCCTCCCACTCCCGCGCCCAGGTCTCGGGGGCTGTGCCCATGCCATCCTCCACTGACAGTATGCGGTCAGACTAAATGAATTGAAGTTTTTCTGCAAGTACGTTGGCCGTCAGGACGCATAGGGCTGATCGTCCCGGGGCAGGACCCGGGCGATGGCGTCCCGGTGGACGTAGCGGGTGACCTGCTCCTCGGGGAAGAGGAAGAAGCGTCCCTCGAAGGCGTTCAGCAGGTCCGAGAGACGGAGCCGGCCCGGCGGCATGATCGACAGGAATTCGCCGGTGAGCCGCTGGCCGCAGCGCAGGACGACGTCGGCGGCCTGCCGCAGGGCGCCGACCTGCTCCCGTTGCGCGATCTCGGGCAGCCGGCCGGGGGCTTCCACGTAGGCGATCGAATCGAGGTGGACGAGCTCGACCTCGCCGTCGGTCTGGCAGGCGAGGAAGCGGATGCCGGGATCGTTCAGCCTCTCGCCGAGGCTCTCCCAGCCGATGCCGCGCGAGCTCGCCAGCCGCAGATAGAGGGTGGCGTCGAAAGAGCTTTGGTCCCAGAGGACCAGGCGGACCGTGAGCTCCGCCACTTGCTGCCGATAGTCTTCGAGCAGATGGATCATGAGCGGTGTTCTCCAGACAGTTCCAGGGTTGCCGCCGCGGGGAGTCCCACGGCGTTGGGATAGGGGGTTGGGGGCGGGGTGGCCCGGACGAGCCGGTGGCCGCCCCCGGAGATCTTTTCGAACAGCCAGAGGGCGCGGTCGGCGGCGTCGATCAGCTCGGGTCCGCTCTGACCGTCCCGCGGATGGATGGCGACACCGATCCCTACCCGGCTGGCGCCGGCCCCCGGCACGGCAAGCTCCTCGCGGACTCGCCGTACGAGTCCCGCGGCCTCTTCCGGCGTCCCGGGATCGCGCAGCAGGACGGCGAGACAGCCGTGGTCCATGCGGGCGACCTCGTGGCGCTCGTCCAGTACGCCGCGCAGCCCGGCCGCGAGCCGGCGCAACTGCGCCTCGCGCCAGCCCCGGGGGGCTGGGCTGCCCTCCCAACGGGGCCGCAGCAACAGCACGATGCTGCCTCCTTCCGCGCTCCGCTCGACAGCGGCGGAGACCGCCTTCAGGAGCGATCCGGCGTCCAGGACGCCGCCGGTGTCCACCCCGATGCGGGTCGAGGGTTCGAGGCCGGCGGACAGGCCCTTGCGGCGGGCGGCTTCTCTGAGCGAGCGGGCGAGGACGGCGGAGCTCAGCTCGCCCCGCACCAGGACGTCGCAGGCTCCTCCCTGGACCGCCCCCAGGGCTTGCCGGAGGTCGGGCGAGTCGAGCACCGCGACGATCGGCGGCCGCAGGTGAGCCGGATGGTGCCGCAGGAGGGCGAGGCCGCGCACTCCTTCCTGGCCGAATGGACCCAGATCGACGAGCAGGACGTCGTAGGCGCGCCGTTCGAGCTCGCGCAGGGCCTCGCTCCGGCCGCGGGTCCGGGTGACGTCGAACCGGGGCCGCCCGACGCCTTCGAGCAGACAGCCGAGCACCGCCGGGTCGGACTCGACGAGCAGGACGGAGATGACGGAGGCCGGATGCTCCCGCCTTTCCATGGGGCTTCTCCCTTTCTACGGCCTTGCCGTTCCGGGCCGGGCCGTCAGGACGTTGTTTCGTGTCGACGAGCCCTAGAGGGCTCCCGCTTCTTGCATCTCTCGCCGCCTCGCCATGAAGGTGGCGAAGAGGGACAGGTCGAGAGGGCGCAGCATCAGCGCCGCCTCCTGGGGGGTCTCGACCTCGGCGACGAACCGGGCCACCTCGCGTTCGACCTCTCCGGCGCTTCTCGCCTCCCCGGAGACCCCGAACAGCCCCGTGACCTCGCCGTCCATGTTGCGGAAGACCCCCGCGGCCGGCCCGTGGCTCCAGGGCCGGGTGTCGGCCGGGAACAGCTCGGCGTCCTCCTTGCCGATCAACTCCTCGGGGCTTTTGCCCAGGAGACGGGCGGCGGCGCGGTTGACATAGACATAGCGGCCGTCGAGGTCTTTCATGAAGACCGCCTCCGGAGCCTCGGCAAGGAGCGCTCCGAGGCGGGAATGCCTCTCCTCCCGGGTCTGGGTCATGAACGGCTCCTGAGCGCCGGACCTCCGCCGGCCTCGGGCCAGGCGGGGACGGCGAGAGGCTTGAACAGGCGGCAGCGGTTGCCGCCGAGCCCCTTGGCCTCGGTCATCGCCTCCTCGGCGTGCTGGAGCATGGCCTCGGCGGTATCCCCTTCCTGCGGATAGCAGGCCGTGCCGATGCTGGCCGAAAAGCGGGGCTTCGCGGGGTCGGACTCGAACGGCGCCGCGATGGCCTGCCGCAGCCTCTCCGCGACGGCTCGCACCGCCGAGCTCCCCGGCACGTTGGGCAGCAGGACCCCGAAGCGGTCGTCGCCCAGGCGGCCCGCCAGGTCGCCGCGGCGGATGCACCAGGTCAGCCGCCGGCCGATCTCGTCGAGCAGCCGCGTCCCGACGACCGGGCTGAGGTGGCCCGAGACCTTGCGGAACCGGTCCAGCTCCAGGACCAGCAGCGCCGGCCGCTCTCCAAACCGGTTGGCCAGCTTGACCGACTCGTGGAGCCGGCGCAGGAAGGCCGCGTGGGTCATGAGGCCGGTCTGGGCGTCGTAGAGACCCGAGGTCGAGGTCGAGACCAGGTGCGAGCGGCGCAGGCCCGTCAGGATGCGGTGGCGGACCACCGCGTGCCGCAACGTCCTCTCGATCCCTTCGAGCGTCGCCGGTCCCTGGACCAGGAAGTCCTGGATGCCCGCCTCCACGGCCCGCAGGGCGATCGACTCGTTGTCGTCGCTGCTCACCACCACGATCGGGATGCGGTGCGCATGCATCTGGGCGCGGAACAGGGTGTCGAACTCCGCCTCGTCGGGCAGCCGGAGCAAGAGCAGGAGGACGTCGAAAGCTTTTCGCCTCAGGGTCTCCACGGCTTCGGCCAGAGAGGGGGCCGTCTCGATCTCGAAGCGGGTGTACCGGGCGTTGGAAAGCCTCTGCTGGACCGAGCGCATGTCGCCGGTGTCTCCCGCGAGCAGAAGGGAGAGCTGCCGCGGGCCGTTGTCGTTCTGCACCGCCATGACTTCCTCCGTGTGTCGTGAAGCGTTGTCTTCAATCCCTGGAGAGCAAGGACCGTACCCGGTCGCGGTCCGCCGCGGCCCTTCACTGCAAACCATGCCTTTCCAAGGGCTTGCGCCGATCGCGGGTGGGAGGGCCGGGGGCAGAGGGGAGGCGGCGTCTCCAGGATCTGGACACGCGGTCCAGGAGCTGGACGCTCAGCCGCGGGACGCGGCGAGCAGCTTCCGGATCTGTTCGCCGATCTTCGCCAGGGGTTGGGGCTTCGACAGGAGGAGGACGGGGCCGAGCTCCTGGAGCTGCGCCTCGACCTCGGTGGAGCCGTAGGCCGTCAACAGGATCAGCGGCGTGCTCCGGCAGCGCCGGCGCGCGACGCGCAGGAGGTCGAGGCCGCCGCGCGTATCCTCGGGATCGAGCCGCAGGTCGGCCAGGACGAGCGCGTATTCGGCACGGGCGAGGAGGACCGACGCCTCGTACGCGTTGCGGGCGGCGTCGACCTCATAGCCCAGGGCGCCCAGGTAGTCGGCCATGGCAAAGACGATCGCCTCCTCGTCGTCGACGATGAGCAGCCGCTGCGGCGTTCCCATCGGGCTCGTCCTCCAGGTCACTCGGGTCACTGGAGCCGGGAGAGGTCCACGGCGTAGTCCTTGATCTTCTGGTAGAGCGTGCTGCGCGGGATGCCCAGACGGCGGGCGGCGCTCGCCACGCGCCCCTGCTCTTCCCGCAGCACCTTTTCGATGTGGCGGCGTTCGAGCTCCTCGAGCGTCAGGCCGGCGCCGTCATCCGGCTCCAGGGCCAGGCCGGAGGCGAACTGCAGGTCCTTGTCGTGGATTGCGCCGCCTTCCGCCCGCAGAACCGCCCTCTCGATGACGTTGCGCAGCTCCCGCACGTTGCCCGGCCAGGAGTAGCCCTGCAGGGCTTTCACGGCCTCGGGCGTCATGCGCAGGCCGGGGCGGCCGAGGTCGCGGGAGATCCGGCGCAGCAGCTGGTCGGTCAGCAGCGGGACGTCCTCGCGCCGGTGCCGCAGCGGCGGCACGGAGATGGGGATGGTGCTGATCCGGAAGTAGAGGTCGCTGCGGAACTTCCCCTCGCGCACCAGCCGGGCGAGGTCGTGGTTGGTCGCGGCGACCAGGAACACGTCGGCCTGGCGGTCCGCGGTCTCGCCCATGCGGCGGAAGCGCTTCTCTTCCAGGATCTTCAAGACCTTGGGCTGGACCGCCGGGTCGAGGTCCCCCATCTCGTCGAGGAAGAGGGTGCCCTTGTGCGCCACCTCGAACAGCCCCTTCTTCTCCTGGACGGCGCCGGTGAACGCGCCGCGGGCGTGCCCGAACAGCTCGCTCTCCAGGAACTCGCGCGCCAGGCCGGCGCAGTTCAGGTCGACGAAAGGCTCGTCCCGCCGCGGGCTGTTGTCGTGCAGCCAGCGGGCGAGGACGCCCTTGCCGCTGCCGGTCTCGCCGAGGATCAGGACCGGGCCTTCGGACCGCAGGGCGATCACCGCCTCCCGGGCGTAGACGCGGACCGCCTCGCTGGAGCCCTGGAACGGATCGGTGGCTTCGCGCTCGCGGCGCGTCGAGCGGGCGTTCTGGCGCCGCCGGCTGCGCTGGTGCTCGAGGGCGCGCTCCAGCACGACCTGCAGGGCGGCGAGCTCGACCGGCTTGGTCAGGAAGTTCTCGGCCCCCTCTTTGATGGCGCGCACCGCCAGGTCGATCGAGCCGTGGCCGGTGAGCACGATCACGGGCACCTGCGGGTCGACGGCGCGCAGCTCCCGGATCAGGTCGAGGGCGTTGCCGTCGGGCAGCCTGTAGTCGAGCACCACCGCGTCCGGCCGGCTGCGCTGGAAGGCCGCCATCCCGGTTTCGAGGCTCTCCGCCTCGTCCACCTCGAAGTCCCTGGCTTCGAGGAAGCCGCGGATGCCGAACCGGATCGTCGGCTCGTCGTCCACGAGGAGGATCCTGTCCCTGGCCATCACTCGCCTCCCGGTAGCGGGGTCCGCGGCGCGCAAGGGAGGGCGATCTCCACCAGGGCCCCGCCGCCGGCGTCGTTGTCGAGCCGCAGGCTGCCGCCGTGCCCCTCGACGACGCGGGAGACGATGGAGAGCCCGAGTCCCGTGCCGCCCTTGCGGCGGGAGAAGAACGGCTCGAGGACCCGGGGCAGGTCCGCGGCCGGAAAGCCCGGCCCCTGGTCGCGGACGGTCAACCGCACCCAGTCCTCGCCCTCCACCTGGAGCGGCAGGGTCCTCACCACCACCCGGCCGCCCGCGGGGGAGTGCTGGACGGCGTTGTCGACCAGGTTCTTGATCGCCTGGGTCAGGCGGTGAAGGTCGCAGAAGACCGGGCACACGGCGGCGAGGTCGGCCTCGAGCCGCGCCTGGCGGCGTTCGGCGAGCGGGCGGCAGAGCTCGAGAGCGGCGCCGACCGGCTCGGCGACCGGACGCGGCGCCATCTCGAACCGCGGCGGCTTGCCGTAGTCGAGCAGCGCCTGCATCAGGTCGATCATGCGCCCCAGCTCCGTCCGCAACAGCGGCAGATAGGGATGGAACTCCGGCCGGTCGCCGAAACGCGCCTCGAAGGCGTCGAGCACGGACGTCATCCCGAACAGCGGGTTGCGGACCTCGTGGGCGACGCCCCCGACCACGGCGCCGAGGACGGCCATCGTCTCCGAACGGCGCAGCGACTCCTGCAACCGCTCCGTCTTGGTGATGTCCCGCAGCTGGACGATGATCCGCGCCTCCCCCTCCTCGGTGCCGGCGGCGACGGTCACCTCCACCTCCCACGTCTTCGACTTGCGCTCGTCCCGCGCCTCGCCCACCTCGACGGGCGAGCCCTCCGCCGCCCGGTGTGCCAGGGCCGTCACCGTCTCCCAGGGCTGGCCCCTCCCGAGCTCGGCGACCGGCAGGCCGACCACCTCCCGGTAATCGCGGCCGAGGAGGTTGCGGGCGGCGCGGTTGAGACGGCGCAGCCGGCCGTCCATGGCGAGCAGCAGGATCGGCGACTCGATGGCGTCGAACGTCGACCGCCATTCCAAGGCCGCGCGCTCCAACGCCCTCTGCAGCTCCGACCGGTGCTCCTGCGCGCGCTTGTGGCGGGTGACGTCGAGATGGGCCACGATCGCCCCGTCGTCCGGGCTCAGCAGGGAGACCGCGTGCAGCATGTACCAGTTGGTCTCCGGCAAGGTGGTGCAGGAGTACTCGAGGCTGAACGAGCGGGACTCTCCCCGCAGCACCTGCTCGATGCCCTGCCGCGCCTCCTCGGCGAGCCGGTCGCCGGTCGCCGCCGAGCGCGCGCAGAGGGCCAGGTAGTTCTCGCCTTCCCCGACCTCGCTCAGCAGCGGCGGGCCGGCGGTCGGCAGGGCCGCGTCCAGCCAGGTGTGGTTCGTGTCGCGGACCGTGCCCGCGGGGTCGAGGCGGGCGATGTGCACCGGCAGGCCCTTCAGGAGGGCGAAGGTCAACAGGCCGCTCCCCTCCGAGGTGTCGAGCTCCCGGTCGATCAGGGCGGCGGAGGAATCACCTGAATCTTTAGGCATCGTTTAACTATTGTTTGCGATGGTCCATTGCAATGGCAATACCATCCGGGGCAGGCGGGCGGCCCCGGGGATAAGAGGAGGAGAGGGTGCGCGTTCTGTCCGGATCCTGGACGGGCGTGCAGGATCCGGACAGAGGTCCAGCGGCGCGGTCAGCGGCCCGAGCGGGCGGGCATCCGTACGGTCACGGTGTTGCTGTAGCCGGAGAACCCGGCCTCGTTCCTGGCCCGCAGGCGGAGCGTGTGAGCGCGGCCCGGCGCCAGGCCGTCGAGCACGGCGCGCAGGGTGTCGCCCGGCAGTACCAGGATCTCGCGGAAGGCGCGGCCCACCTTCTGTTCGAGCCGAAGCTCCTGCTTGTCGTTCGCGGGAGCGGCGGAGACTTGCCAGGTGAGCACCAGGGACCGTCCCTGGACGCTCGCCGTCAGACCGGTGGGAGCGGCCGGGGGCTCATCCGCAGGAGGCGGCGGCGGGGGAGGAGCGGACGCTCCGTTCCCGTAGAGCGTGGCGACGGCGTTGCAGTCGTCGCCGTGCAGGCGGGCGCCGCGGCCGTCGTTGTGGGCCTTGGGCCACATCAGCGCCTCGCGCTCAGCCGAGTGGCCGAGCCCCAGAGTGTGCCCGAGCTCGTGGGCGAAGACCTCGGCCGCGCCCGCGGGGTTGCCGCGGAAGAAGCACTCGCTGCCGTTGTTGGTGACGACCTCCGCCTCGATGATCTCGTGGAAGGCCTCGCCCCGCCAGGTGCGCGTCCCGCTCTGCGCGTAGGCGGCGCCGAGGGCGACCACGCCGCCGCCGGGACAGCTGAAGCTCCCCGGGACGTGACGGTCCCCGGGATCCTCGAACAGCACGCCGTTGACGTTGTCGCTGCCGGTCAGCCCGGCCGAGGAGGAGGTGGTCCCGCCGTAGGTGTAGCGGATGTCGCTGGACGGGTCGCCCGTCCACTCCGAGAGCGCGGCCTGGAACGCGGTGGCCGTGTCCGGGAGGCCGAGCCCGGGCTGGCCTTCGGAGCGCACCCTCCAGGAGACGCTGCCGCCGCCGTCGAAGCGGAACCAGCGCAGCGGCCATCCGTCCGGGTGGGGGTTGAAGGTGAAACGGCCGGTCTGGAGCGCGCCGCTCTTGAGGACGTAGTCTGCCGAGCGTTCCAGGCCGGCGGCGCGGTCCGCCAGCCAGTCGGCGAACCGTTCGAAGTCGCGCGCCGGCTCGGCCGACTTGTCCCGCGAGAGGTCCTGGGCCTCCGACAGGTCGCGCCACGCCAGCCAACCGTCTCCCGCGGGTACGCCGTGGAACGCGCCCAGCATCAGATGCAGCACCCGGTAGCTGCCGTCCCCGCCGGCGGTCAGGAAGAGGAGCGCCCGGTCGCCGGGGGCGAACGACGGAGCCCCCCAGACCTTGAGGAAGGTGCCGTCCGCCGCCTCTCCCCCGGGTACGGTCACGGTCATGGTGCTGCCCGGGACATACCCCTTGAGCACCCGCTCGAACTCGACCCTGTACGCGGTGGTCGGGAAGGCGCCGCCCACGGCGCCGTCCTCTTCATGGACGGTCGCCACGCCGATCACCTCGGCTTCGTCGGCCAGGTCGGCGTCCGACACCCTGACGTAGCTGGTCGCCCCGGCCGCGCCGGCCCAGACGATCAGGAGCAGCGATCCCAGAAAAGCTCTAGTCCTCATAGGAAACCTCCTTGGAAGATTAGATCAAGTTGTTGCGGGATCGCTTAAGGCAACGGCTGTGCCAGGGAAGGCCGCCGAGGAAGGGAAGACGGAAGTGATGGAGTTGCAGAGAGTTACGCTGTGGCGCGGGAACGTACCAGTCTTTTCCGGAAGCGTTCGTTGTGCGGAGTCCAGACAACCGTCCAGAGGCTGGACGGTTCGGGGATGGCGCCGGACGCGGGCGTGTCGTCTTTCCCGTGGGCGGCATGGGGTCTCTGTGCGGAGGAGCCGTTTTTCTGCCCGGAGTTGCCGTGCCGCTGGTTGGAGTTGCCGTTCCGCTAATGGTGGCGTCGTTTCTCCCCTTGGCGGAACGGCGCCGCTGCTCGGCGGAGCGATCCCGCTGAGTGGCGGAACGGCGCCGCCGCACAGCGGAGCGATCCCGCTATGCAGCGGAACGATGCCGCTCTCCGGCGGAGCGGTTCCGCCGAGTGGAGGAGCGGCGTCGCTCGCCGGCGGAACGATCCCGCTCAGTAGAGGAACGGCGTCGCCGCATAGCGGAACGGTCCCGCTGTGCAGAGGAACGGCGTCGTTGCCTGGCGGAGCGGTCCCGCTCTGAAGAGAAACGGCCCGGCGAGCGTCCGGGACGATCCCGGAAGCTTCGGGAGCAGCTCCGGAAGCTTCACGAGCGATGAGGGAAATAAAGAAGAGGGGAGGCGGATCTCCCCTCAGAAGGAGCGAGGCAATCAGAGCAGGGCCGGAGCCGGAGCGAGCACGGTCTGGAGCCATGTCTCCAGCCGCCGTTGCCCGAGCCCTTCGAAATCCACGAACCGCACGCCCATGCCTCGCGGCTGGCGCCAGCGGCGGCGCCAGCAGACCAGGGCTCTGGCCCGTACGGGAGGGCCGTCCTCCATCTGCCAGGGGGAGTGGAACTCCAGCGTGATCAGCGTCCCCGGTTTGAAGGTGTGGCGCGCGGCGAGGAACATGCCGCCGAGGCTGACGTTGTCGGCCACCCCCGTGAGGTAGGACTGTTCCGGCCGCCGCAGACGTTGGCCGCTATAGACCACCCGGACGCCGGCCGCGATGCGCCGGTACTCTCTCAGCTCGTCGGTTTCCAGCAGCGCCATGATCTCCTCCAGTACGGCGGCAGAGTTTTCCAGCTCTCTCGCAAGGGGCGGGCCAGGGAGATCCCCGGGGGACGCGGCCCAAACGGCGTCCGGAACCTGGACGGAGAGTCCAGGATTGGGACGATGTTCCCTGGGTACGCGGGCGTCTCGCCCGCTCTAACCGCCAACGCAGAAGAGCGGGCGGGACGCCCGCGTACCCAGGGCTCTCCCTGGCCGGAGCGTTTCCGGTCGTGGTACTTTGCGGGCCTTCCGCCATGCGCCTCGCCTACTTCAGTCCCCTGCCCCCGAGCCGCTCCGGCATCGCCGACTACAGCGCCGAGCTGCTGCCGGCCCTGGCCGAGCACCTCGAGGTCGAGGCCTTTATAGAGGACGGCCTGAAGGTCGATCCGGCGCTGGCGGCGCGCTTTTCGGTGCGCGGCCACCGCGCCTTCCCGGCGCTCTGGGAGGCGGGGCGGTACGACGCCGTCCTCTATCAGGTGGGCAACAACGTCGACTACCACGCCGGGATCTACGAGATGCTGCTCCGCTACCCGGGCATCGTGGTGCTCCACGAGTACGTGCTGCACCACCTGGTGCGGGGGATGACCCTGGTGCGCGGCGACCTCGCCGGTTATGTCGAGGAGATGCGCTACGCCTACGGCCGCACCGGCCAGGCGATGGCCCGCCGCAGCCTCGACACCGGCATCCCGCTCGACGTCTGGACCTATCCGCTGTTCGAGCGGGTGGTCGACTCGAGCCTCGGGGTGATCGTCCACAACGACTGCACGGCGCAGCGGGTGCTGGCGAGCCGGCCGCTGGCGCGGACCGCCCGGGTGCCCCACCACTTGAGCCTCGGTGAGGAATCCGGCTCGCCCACGGCGGCACAGCTGCGCGCCCGGCTGGGCATCGCGCCGGACGCCTTCGTGGTCGCCTCGTTCGGCTTCATCACCCCGGCCAAGCGGCTGGACGTCAGCCTCAAAGCCTTCGCCCGCCTGCGGCGAGAGGTCCCCGGGGCGGTCTACCTGCTGGTCGGCGAGGTCTCGCCCTACTACGACTTCTCGAGCGTCCTCACCCCCGAATTGTCCCCGGGCGTGGTCCTGGCCGGCCGCGTGGGGATCGACGAGTTCCTCCACCTGATGCGCGTGCCCGACGTGGCGATCAACCTGCGCTACCCTTCGGCGGGGGAGACCTCGGGGACCCTGGTGCGGCTGCTCGGCCTCGGCGTGCCGGTGATCGTCAACGACACCGGCGCCTTCTCCGAGATCCCCGACGACTGCTGCGCCAAGGTGGACCTCGACGAGACCGAGGAGGGGCTGCTGCTCGCCTACCTGCGGCGGCTGGCCACGGACGAGGAGCTGCGCCTGCGGATGGCGGAGAACGCCCGCCGGCACGTCCGGACCCATCACACCCTCGCGGGCTCGGCGCGCGGCTATGCCGACTTCGTCCGCGAGGCCGCGGCGTTGCCCGAGCCGTTCCGGCCGGCGCCGCCGCTGCTGCCGTACGCTCCCACGGACGTCTTCACGGAGCTGGTGAGCGACGTCACGGCCGAGGCGGTGGACCTGGGCGCCGGCGAGGGGGAGGAGGACTTCCTGCGCGAGCTCGCGGGGATCTTGGCCGACCTGGGGTTGGATCGGGCACGGGAGCTGGGACGTTGATCCGGCGTCTGCTCAAGATCGCCCTGCTGCTCGTCCTGGTGCTGGGCGCCATCGGCCACTATCTCTATTGGTACGCGCCGCGCGAACGGCCGCTGGCGCCCGATCCCGGCAGCCTGCCGTCGCGGCTGTTCGCCGCGGGGGGGTACGACACCTGCCTCTGGATCCCCTACCCGCACCAGAACGTCGGGTTCCTGGGGGAGTCGGTCGGCGACGGCGAGGCCTGGCTGGCCGCGGCGGCGCGTTTCGCCGACGCGCCGCCGCCGGAGTTGCCGGCGTTCGGCCCCTTCGCGCTGCCGCCGTCGCGCGAGATCGCCGTCTGCTCGGACCTCGACGGCCGGCGCTACCGGGCGGTGGCCCAGGTCTATCCGGCCATCGGCCAGATCGCGCGCATCGCCGGCCGTCTGGCGGGGAACCCCTGGCTGGCCGGCGGCGAGGTCACCGAGGTGGAGGGGCAGAGGGACCAGGTCGTCGAGCACAGGATCGTCGTGCAATGGCAGGGCGGCCTGTGGACGGTGACGTCCGGCCCGGAGTCCCAGGTCCCGGCGGCGGTGCCGTCGCGGGGGTCGCTGGGAGAGGAGCCGATCCTCGGCATGGCGCGGCTCGGCAGGGAGGTGTCGCGGTTCCCGCCGGGGATCTACCGGCTGCGGCGCCAGGACGGCGACCTCGAGCTGGCGCTGGATACTCCCGCCTCCCGGGGAGAGAGCGCGTCGCCGCCGTCCGCCTCCCTGGACCTCGGCGGGTTGTCCGGAGGCGGACAGCAGGGTCCCGCATTGCTGGCGACGGCGGGGCCGGCCTGGCCGGACGACTCGCCGCGGCCGCAGCCGCCTTCGGCGATCGCGCTCTTCGACACCCGCGACGGCCTGCGGATGGATCTCTTCGGCGAGCTGCCCGGGGCGGCGGTCTTCCACCCGCGGGGGGAGCGGGAGGAGCGCTGGACCCTGCCCGGACAGAGCGCCGTGGGGCTGCTCTCCGGCGCCCTGCCGAAGGGGAATGCGGCCGGATGGCGCATTGTTGCCCTGGATGCCGCAAGCCTGCGCAGGGCCAGAGCCTTGGCCCCGCGACTGTCCTCCCTGGTCCCGCCGGATGCAACCGGGACGGTGGGTCCTGGAGGGCGCCTGATCCTCGGCCTCTGGTTCCAGCCCCGCTCCACCCTGTCGCTGGTCACCCGGATCCGCAAGGTGCTCGAAAAGGTCCCTCTGGTCGAGCGCCGGCAGGTCCGCCGCTGGCGCGACGGGGAGACGTTGCTGGCGCCGCTCGTCTCCTGCGGTCAGGTCTCGCTCGTGGCGACCGAGGCCCCCGCCTCGTTCCGCCTCCGCTTCCATGGATGCGGCGCGGATTGACAGCACGATTTGGCAGCGCGATTTGACAGAGGGGACCGAATCCCTTAGCCTTCGCGTTTGCCCGGTTGGAGGTGGTGTATGAAGATCTGGCTCGATCAGGTGCAAGAAGAGCCTTTCAACTGGGACGAGACGCAGAGCGCCGCTCCGGAGAGCCTGGACCGTCCCGAGCTTCAGTCGCTGGGACCGGTCTCCTGGCGCGGGCAGGTGATCTTCACCGATCCCGGGTACTTTCTGCGGGCGCGGCTATCCTACGAGCAGACCCTGAGCTGCAACCGGTGCCTCAAGCCGATCATCGAGCAGACCGACGCGGACGTGGAGCTGATGATCGTGGTGAACGAGCGGCCGGGCGGAGGGGGCGAGCACGAGCTGCGGGAACAGGATCTGGGCATCCTCTATCTGGACGAAGAGGTGCTCGAGACCGATCCCATCCTCCTGGAGCAGCTCCAGCTCAACATCCCGATGAAGCCGCTCTGCCGGGAGGACTGCCAGGGGATCTGCCCGACGTGCGGCGCCGACCTGAACCTCGGCGCGTGCTCGTGCGAGGAGAAGGCGGCGGACCCGCGCTGGGCGGGGCTCGCGGCGCTCAAGAGCCGTCTCGAAACGGACCCGAGCTGAAGACGACGAAACCGAGAACAGCGGACGGTTCGCCCCGTGAAGCGACTGGCAGCGCCTCTGGCGCGCACACGGAGGAGCGAAACGGGGTCGAACCGCCGCGACCCATGACCCGAAGAGGCTACGAAGATGCCGAATCCGAAGCGACGCCACTCCAAGGCCCGGCGCGATAAGCGCAGGGCGCATGACGCCCTCGAGCGCCCGACCACCTCGAACTGCCCCAACTGCGGCGAGGTCAAGCTCCCGCACCGCGCCTGCGGCCACTGCGGCTACTACCGCGGCCGGCAGGTCATCGAGGTCAAAGAGGCCCCTTAACCTGTTCTTCGGGTGAGCTGTCCCGGGGCTCTCCGTTCCTCTCTCGGGAGGTCGGGAGAGCCCCTTGGCATGTCTCAGGGAATCCCCCTGGGACGGTAGCGCCCGTCCAACCTCCAGTCCAAGCCAGGCATGCCGATCGCGGTTGACGCCATGGGTGGGGATTTCGCGCCGCAGTCCGCGGTCGAGGGGGCGTTCCGCGCCGCTGCCGAGGACGGGGCGTCGATCCTGCTGGTCGGCGACCGCGCCCGCGTCGAGGCGGAGCTCAGGCGCCACGGCGACCCCGGCGATATCAGCGCCCGTGGCGGCCGTATCGAGGTCGTCCACGCCGAGGAGGTCGTCGGCATGGACGAGCCCGCCATCACGCCGATCCGCAAGAAGCGCCGCTCTTCGATCCGCCTCTGCGCCGAGCTGGTCAAGCAGGGGCAGGCCCAGGCCCTGGTCACCGCCGGCAACACCGGCGCCGCCATGATCGCCGCCAAGATGGTGATCGGCACCGTCGCCGGGGTCGACCGTCCCGCCCTCGCCGCCGTGCTGCCCAACCTCAAGGGGCGCACGGTGCTCCTGGACGTCGGCGCCAACGTCGACACCAAACCGCTCCACCTGCGCCAGTTCGCCGTCATGGGCCACTTCTACGCCCAGGAGCTGCTCGGCACTGCCGCGCCGCGCATCGGCCTGATGTCGATCGGCGAGGAGGA
>JBKKAU010000042.1:0-18578 GCA_046714475.1 Thermoanaerobaculia bacterium | reverse complement strand
GGCGCGACGGGGCGACGACGGTCGCGGGTGCGATGATCGCCGCGCACTGGGCGGGCGTCCGGGTCCTGGCGACCGGCGGTATCGGCGGCGTTCATCGCAGCCATCGCAGCCATCGCGGCAGCGCCGGCGATATCTCGGCCGATCTCCCGGAGCTGGCGCGCACCCCCGTGCTGGTGGTCTGCGCCGGCGCCAAGGCGATCCTCGACCTGCCGGCGACGCTGGAGTGGCTGGAGACGCACGGCGTGCCGGTGGTGGGGTATCAGACCGACGAGCTGCCGGCCTTCTACGCGCGGCGGAGCGGGCTCGATCTCCACGCACGCGCCGACTCCCCCGAAGAGGCAGCCGCCATCGCCCGCGCCCTCTGGGCCTCCGGCTTTTCAAGCGGCATGCTGGTCTGCGTCCCGTGCCCGGAAGAGGCGGCGCTGCCGCCGGAGGAGGTGGAGACCGCGATCGCGCGCGCCGTCGGCGAAGCCGAGGCGCAAGGCATCCGCGGCAAGGCGCTCACCCCCTTCCTGCTCCCCCGCGTCGCCGGGCTGACCGGGGGGAGGAGCAAGACCGCCAACCTCGCCCTGCTCCGCAACAACGCCCGCGTGGCGGCGCGGATCGCCCGCGCGCTAGAGTTCCCGGTATGAGATCGATCCCTTTCCGTGCCCTGCTGCTCGGCCTCTGCCTGTTGAGCGCCGTCCCTTCCGGCCGCGCCCAGGCTCCGGCCGCCCCGCCTCCGTCCTCCGAGACGCCGACGATGTCTTTCGAGGAGTACGAGCCCAAGTCCACCCTGGTCGCCCCGGAGCACCCGGTGACGCGGGCCAAGTACCCGTTCATCGACGTCCACAACCACCAGCCGGCGTCGCGCATGACCGCCGAGGAGTCGGCGAAACTGGTCGCGGACATGGACGGGCTCAACATGGCGGTGATGGTGAACCTGAGCGGCGGCAGCGGCGAAACCTTCCAGAAGGGCTGGGCCGCCCTCGGTCGTCACCCCAGGCGTTTTGCCCAGTTCGCCAACGTCGACTTCGAAAAGATCTCCGAGCCGGGCTTCGGCGAGAACGCGGCGCGGCAGCTCGAAGCCGACGTCAGGAACGGCGCCCGCGGCCTCAAGGTGTTCAAGAACCTGGGAATGTTCCTCAAGGACAAGGACGGCAGCCGGGTGCGGACCGACGACCCGCGTCTCGACCCGATCTGGGCCAAGTGCGCCGAGCTCGGCATCCCGGTGCTGATCCACACCGGCGAGCCGGTCGCCTTCTGGGAGCCTTTCGACCGCTTCAACGAGCGCTGGCTGGAGCTCAAGGAGTTCCCCAACCGCCGCCGCGACTCGCCGCAGTTCGCCCCCTTCGAGCAGACCCTGGGCGAGCAGCACAACGTCTTCCGGCGGCATCCCAGGACGGTCTTCATCAACGCCCACCTCGGCTGGCTGGGTCACGACCTCGCCCGTCTGGGCAAGCTGATGGACGAGCTGCCGAACATGTACACCGAGATCGGCGCGGTGCTCCACGAGCTCGGCCGGCAGCCGCGCATGGCGCGCGAGTTCCTGATCCGCCATCAGGACCGCGTGCTGTTCGGCAAGGACATCTGGGCGCCCGAGGAGTATCACGTCTACTTCCGCACCCTGCAGACGGCGGACGAGTACTTCCCCTACTACCGCAAGCGCCACGCCTTCTGGCGCCTCTACGGCCTCGACCTGCCGGACGAGGTGCTCAAGAAGATCTATTATCAAAACGCCTTGCGCATCATCCCGGGGATCGACAAGTCGCGGTTCCCCGAGTGAGCGGCGCCGATGCCTGAGCCGCCAGACAACTCGATCCATCCCGAGACCCGCGCCGAGTGGCGCGCCTGGCTCGAAGAGCACCATACGCGGGCCGAGGGCGTCTGGCTGATCAGCTACAGGAAGGCGGCCGGCAAACCGACGGTCACCTACGACGAGGCGGTGGAAGAGGCGCTCTGCTCCGGCTGGATCGACAGCAAGCAGATCAAGCTCGATGACGAGCGGACCATGCTCTGGTACTCGCCCCGGAAGCCCGGCAGCGCCTGGGCGAAGACGAACAAAGCGCGCGTCGAAAGGCTGATCGCCCAGGGATTGATGACCCCCGCCGGCCTCGCCAAGATCGAAGCCGCGAAACACGACGGCTCCTGGAACCGGCTGGACGCCGTCGACGCGCTCGAAATCCCGCCCGACCTCGACAAGGCGCTCGCCGCCTATCCCAATGCCAAGCGGAACTTCGAAGCCTTCCCGCCCTCCATCAAGCGCGGCATCCTGGAGTGGATCACCTCCGCGAAGAGGCCGGAGACGCGATCCAAGCGTGTCGAAGAGACCGCCCGTCTGGCGGACGAGAACGTGCGCGCCAACCAGTGGCGGCCGTGAGCCTCAGCTATCGCTTCTTAAGGCGGTTAATCTCGGCGCGCAGCCGCTCCAACTCCGCTTCCGCCACTTTCCGAGCCGCTTCTTCCCGAGCCGCTGCCTCCTTGGCCGCTTTGTGGGCTTGCCTGACCTCCTCCTCGCTGAGGAGCCGCTCGCCGGTTCTGGCGTCGATGACCTCCACTCGATCGCCTGTCGGAGAGACTCCGAACCGGAGCTGCGTCGTCTCGGAGAGCAGGAATCCCTGCGCATCAGGCTCGATCGGCCGGTACCGCCTCTCGGGGCTCAGCCGGTGTCCCTTGATCCGGAACCGGTAGCCCGTGGCCCGGCGGGGCATGTCCACCAGCAGGAACTCCGGGATGCCGACCCGCTCGTAGAGCTTCACCTTGTCGACCTCGTCGGTACGCCGGATTCTGGAATCGAAAGGAGAGACGACCTCGATGACCAGGCAGGGGACGACTCCCTGTTCGATGACGTCGAAGCTGGACAGCTCCGGGTCCGGATTCTTGGCGCCGCGGATGATGGAGACATCCGGAGCCGGGCCGGGGAGCCCGGGACCGAGCAGGTGCTTCACATCGGACAGCACGATGACGTCGTCCTCGGACTGGAGGTGCTGCTCCAGCATCTGGTAGAGGACATGCACGTTACGGCTGTGGGGCCAGCCCTGAACCATTTTGTCCTCGAGCTGCGGGTCGAGGAAATCCTCCGGGGTCAGAGGGATTTCCAGGAGCTCGAAGCGGCCGTCGGGGCGCTCGACCCAACGCTGGAGGAGGACGACGGACGACTCTGTGTCCGGCTCCCGATCCTCCCCGCGGGGGGTCTTCCTGGCGGGCTCGGCCATGGCTCCGAGTATAGGAAGTCTTCCGATTCTCGTCAAAGATATCGTGGAGAGGCGACGGGAGACAAGATCAGGCGCGGAAGCACGCGACGAGGCGCGGGGCGGCTCATCCGCAGGAACTATCCGCCCACCTGCCGTGCCCTTCGACGTCCTGAAATCCGGCGACTTCAAGAAAGCGAAGCTCGTGGCCGGGCAGATCCTCGAGACGAACTACCTATACGTGAAGGCCCACATCGCCGCCGTCCGCGCGGCCGACGAGCTCGGAGATACGGCCACCGCGGCCCATCACCGCTATGTCGCCCAGGGCGTCATCGACTCGATCCTCAAATCCGGGGACGGCAAGACGTTCGAAACGGCGTACAAGGTGATCGCGGTTGACGAGGAATACGCCCTGGTGCAGTCGCAAGGCCTGAGGGTCACCGAGCAGGCGCTGTTGCGGGAGGGGGAGCACTCGTACGACGTGCTCACGGTGCTCGACCCGAAAACCCAGACCGCGTGGGAGGTCTTCTTCAACATCGATCCGATCATGCGGTCCCTGGACAAAAAGTTCTCTCCCTGAGGACGCGGCCTGCCCGGCGACACGTCACTCCGCCTCAGTAGATCCTGACCCCGTAGAGCCGCGGGGCCAGGGCCGGGTTCGAGCGATAGATGTTCACCGTGACGTAGTAGTCATAAAGCGTGAAATCGATCGGGTTGTTGAAGGTGCACCTGGAACAGATGGGCGAGGCGTAGTCGGTGCTGGTGACCCCGCAGAGGAGCGTCACCGAGCCGTTGCACTTGTCCAGCCGGAAGAGGGACGCCGAGACATAACTCTGGGATGAGTTGTCGAGGGCGCTGATCTCCAGCGTGTTCCAACTCGGGGACGCCATCGCGGACGTATCGGTCACGTTGAAATAGGCGGTGATGATGCCGCTGCCCGCGGTGCCCGAGAAGCCGATGAACGGCGGAGTCAGGGCGTACAACGGCACGGAGGCTTCGTCGATCACCGCCGTGGTGCCGGCGGCCGTCCAGGGCGGGCTCGCCGCCAGGGTGGGCAGGGCCAGGAAGAGGGCGATGACGGCGATCAGGCTTCTGTAGATCATGGCGTTCTCCTCGACTTGAGAAAAGGTTATTGGACCTGCGGCACGTTCAATTCCAGGGGTGCGCTCTCGAGGCAAAGCCGCGCCGGATGAAACCCGGCCGGTACGCGTTCCCCCGAGCCCATCCCCGGACCCGGGGTAGGCATCTCATAGCTTTTGGAGTATGGTAGTGCCCACTTTCTTCTGGACGCGAGGTTCTGGTCGTGACGACGCGGATCCGTGGGTCTATCTGTGCCTTGGTGTTGGCCCTCGGCCTGTGCGCCGCCCCTGCGCAGAGCGGGACGGCCCAGGACGAGTGGCTGGCCCGTTTCAACCAGGAGCGGGCGCGCTCCGGCGCGCCGCCGCTCCGTCTCCTGCCGGTCCTGGCCCAGGTGGCCCAGCAACAGGCGGAGGAGCTGGCCCGGAGCGGCCGGCGGCCCCCTTCGACGCAGGCGGTCTCGGAGCGGCTGCGGCGGGTGGGGTACTCGGCCCGCGACTGGCGCCATTACGTCCTGCGCTCGGAGGCGGCGCCCGAGCCCGCGCTCGTCGCCCAGAGGGCGCACGTGGATGAGCGCTTCCGGGACCTGGGCGTCGGCACCGCCGTCGCCAACGGCCTCACGCACTACGTCTTCCTCTTCGGATGGCACCAGGGGGACTACTTCGCCGGGGCCACGGCCCGTCTCGAAGACCGGGCGCGGATCGCGGCCGACATGCTTTCGCGGGTCAACCACGTCCGCCGGCGGGCGGGGCTGCCGCCGGTCGCCCCCAGCCTTCTCCTCGACCGCGTATCCCAGGAGCACGCCGAGGACATGCTGGCGCGCTCCTACTACGGGCACCAGACCCCCGAAGGCCTGGGGCCTGCCGAGCGGGCGCGGGCGGGCGGCTATCGCTCCGGCATCGGCGAGAACATCGTCGAGCAGCGCTTCTCCGCCGAAGACGCCCTGGAGGCCTGGATGGGCAGCCCGGGCCACCGCAGGAACATCCTCGATCCGGGCTGCCGCGAGATGGGCCTGGGGCTCGCCGTGGGCGCGGGCTACGACGCCGCTCCCGGAGGCTACCGCGTGATCTGGGTCCAGAGCTGCGGCGGCGGGCGCTGATTTCCGTCTGACGATTTCCCATCTGATAGATTGCGCTTCGTGAGAGCCGCGATCCTCGAGGGCTACGGCGGAGCGGACCGCTTTCGGATCGGCGACGTGGAAAAACCCTCGCCGGGGTCCGGGCAGCTCCTGGTACGGGTGAAGGCCGCAGGCGTCAACCCGGTCGACTGGAAGATCCGCAAGGGAGGGATGCGCCTCGTCCTGCCTGCCCGCTTCCCCCTGGTCCTGGGCTTCGACGTAGCCGGCGTGGTCGAATCCGTCGGTCCGGAGGTCGACCGTTTCGAGCCAGGTGACGCGGTCTACGCCATGCTCGACAGCCGGCACGGCGGCGGCTACGCCGAATGGGCGGTCGTCGGGCAGGCCGCCGCGGCCCTGAAGCCAGAACGGCTGTCGTATGAAGAGGCGGCGGCGGTCCCCCTGGCGGCCCTCACCGCGCTACAGGCGCTCCGCGACCGCGGCGAGATGGCGCAGGGAGAAAAGGTCCTCGTCAACGGCGGCTCTGGAGGCGTCGGCCACTTCGCCGTACAGATCGCGGCCGCCCTCGGAGCCCGGGTCGTCGCCACGGCAAGCGGTCGCAACCTCGATTTCCTCCGCGAGCTCGGCGTCGAGCGGACGATCGACTACGGGAAGGAGGACTTCACCCAGGACGAGGAGACCTTCGACGTGGTCTTCGACGCGGTGGCCGGGAGCTCTTTCCAGGAGTGCGATTTCATCCTCGGGGAGGGAGGGGTCTACGTGACCACCGTGCCCGGACCCGGAGACGTCTTCCGGTCCATCGTGAGCTCCGTGGCCGGGCTCTTCGGCCAGGCCCGCCGGGCGCGCTGGATGCGGGTGAAACCGAGCGGCGAGGATCTGGCCCTTCTCGGCAATCTCATCGATCAGGGCCGCCTCCGTCCCGTCCTCGATCAGGTCTTTCCGCTCGAAGAGATCCGCCAGGCCCACGAAGCGAGCGAGGCCGGGCACGTCCGGGGCAAGATCGTGGTGCGGGTCGACGAGGGCGCGGATTCGCCGGTCCGCCTGCGCGCCGCCCTCCCCCTGCCGGGAGAGGGCGACGGTTTGTAACCTCACTGGGCAGCGTTCAGATATCGCAGCAGCTCGCTGTCGGTCGACAGCAGGAGCACCGTCTCCGCGTCGAAGCTCTCCTCCAACGTTCCCATCGACTTGAGAAAGCGGTAGAACTCGGGATCGCGGTTGTAGGCGGCGGCATAGATGTCGGCGGCCTCGGCGTCGGCCTTGCCGCGGATCTGCTGCGCGTCGCGGTAGGCCTCCGACTCGATGACCCGGAGCTCGCGCTCCTTCTCTCCCGCGATGCGCGCCGCCTCGCCCGCGCCCTCGGAGCGATAGCGCTCCGCGATCCGCTGGCGCTCCGAGATCATGCGCGCATAGACCTCCTGGCGGACCTCGTCGACGTAGTTGATCTGCTTGATGCGGAAGTCGAGGACCTCGATGCCGAGGTCGCCGGTGCGGCGCCGGGCGTTCTGGAGCACCTCCGTCGTCAACCTGTCGCGTCCGAACTGGACCCGCTCGGCGGCCTCCGGCTGGCTCAGCTCGGCGACGTCTTCGGCGACGACGAACGGCCGGTTCGTCGACCGGACGAGATCGATCAGCTCGTGCTTGGCGATGGTGTTCCGGGTCTCGCCGTCGAGGATGTCGTCGAGCCGCGACTGCGCGCCGTTCTCGTTCTGGAGGCGCTGGAAAAACAGCAGCGGATCGGTGATGCGCCAGCGCGCGTACGAATCGACCCAGATGAAGCGCTTGTCCTTGGTCGGGATCTGATTCGGATCGCCGTCCCATTCGAGAAAGCGCTTCTCGAACACGTGCACCGTCTGCACGAACGGCATCTTCAGCTTGAGGCCCGGAGTCGTGATCGGCTTGCCGACCGGCTTGCCGAACTGGGTGATGACGACCTGGTCCGTCTCCTTGACGACGAACAGCGCGCTCGAGAGAGAGGCGAAGGCGACGAACGCGACGATGGCGGCGACCAGAAACCTGATCTGTTTCATGGCTTCACCTCCGGCCGGTTCTCGAGCTGCAGGAGCGGCAGCACGCCCTTGAGGTTCTCGTCGAGCACGATCTTCTTTTTCACCTTGGGATAGATCTCGCTCATCGTCTCGAGGTACATGCGGCGGCGCGTCACCTCCGGCGCGCGCTGATACGCGGCGTGGACCTGCGTGAACAGCTCCGCGTCGCCGCGGGCGCGGTTGACGCGGTCGGTGGCGAAGCCCTTGGCCTGCTCGAGGGTCTGCTGCGCCTGTCCGGCGGCGCGCGGAATGATCTGGTTGTAGTCGGCGCGCGCCTGGTTGATCAGTTTCTCCCGCTCCTGCTGCGCCTGGTTGACCTCGTTGAACGACGGCTTGACGGGGTCCGGCGGATTGACGTCCTGCAGCACGATCTGCTCGACTTTGATCCCGGTCTCGTATTGATCACAGAGCGCCTGCAGCTGCTGCTCCACCTCGGCGGCGATCTCCTGGCGGCCGACCGTCAGTACTTCATTGACGCTGCGGTCGCCGATCACCTCGCGCATGACTGTCTCGTTCATGTCGCGGAACGTCTTGCGGACATTCCTCACCTTGAAGAGGTATTTGTACGGATCGCGGACGCGAAACTGCGCCGTCCACTCGACGACGGCGACGTTCAGGTCGCCGGTCAACATCAGCGACTCCGTGGAGAAGTCCTCGTCGGAGTAGGTCGAGCGGGTCGAGCCGCCGCCCGCCTCCTGCGTGCGGAACCCGAACTCCTCCTTGAGCTGCCGCTCGACCGGGACCTTCACGACCGTCTCGAGCGGAAAAGGCAGCTTCATATGCAGGCCGGAGGGAACCTGGCGCACGAAACGGCCGAAGCGGAGCACGATGCCGGCCTCCTCGGGATCGACGGTGAACCAGGTTGTGAAGACGAGGGTGAAGGCGGCGGCGACGGCGAGGGCCCGGGCAGCCGTCCGCCCGGGAAGGCGCGGTGGACGGAACTTGCGCACATTTTTGGTATCCGGCATCTCAAAATCCATCTGAGCTCCTTTCGGTCGGGGACCGTCCTCCGATACTAACAGACGCCTTACGGCCGGAAGGTCTTGGGGGAGAGGGGGCGGCGAGCGGGAGCCGCCAGGGGTCCTCAGGGCAGCCGGACCGTCTGGCGGAAGAGCTCGTCGAGCGCGCGCTCCGGCTGGTCGCAGAGGCCCACATGCACGGGCGAAACCTGAATGATCGTGCTGCGCGGCGCGACGAGCCAGTGGAAACGCTCGCGGAGGGAGAGCCTGCCGATGGGGCCCGAGTCCGGGGTTCCGGCGCAGATCTTGGGGATCGCTTCGAGGTGCTGGCGGACCAGCTCGACGTCGATCTCGGGCCACAGCGCGCGGAGGCGCGGCTCGTTCACCTCGACGCGGGCCTGGAGGAAGTCCCGTTCGAGACAGAAGAGGATCACGCCGGCGTTGACGAGCTCCCCGCGCTCGACGCGCGGCACCACCCGGATCACGGCATAGTCAAAGGAGCTGCGCGCGGGCATTGACCGCCTCCTCGAGGAACGCCGACGACGCGGCGAGGCGCTGCGTCAGGAACGCCACGTAGCCGGCGCGCCGGTCGGCCGGGGTGGTGACGCCCGGCTCGGCCTGGAGCCAGTCCTCCGGGACCTGCTCGACCAGCCGCGCGAACAGCTCCTCATCCAACCGCGGGCGCAGACGGCGGCCGGCCTCTTCGAGCCGGCTCGCCCAGCGCAGGCAGACATGGTCGCGGATGGCGGGGAACCGGCCGCGGGCCATCGTCTCCAGGCTCTGCCAGTTGTGGTGGAAATAGAGGGAGGCGCCGTGATCGATGAAGTAGAGGGTCTTGTGCCACCACAGGAGGTTGGGGTTGCGCGGCGTGCGGTCGACGTTGGTGACGAAGGCGTCGAACCAGACGGCCTCGGAGGCCAGGTCGGCTTCGACGCTGTCGGCCGCGGCTTCGAACATCGCCGAGCCCGGCAGGTAGTCGAGGGCCAGGTTCAACCCGACGCTGGCCTTGAGCAGGTCGCGGATCTCCGGGTCCGGCTCGTTGCGCCCCAGCGCCGTATCCACCTCCACCAGCACCAGCTCGGGCACTTTGAGCTCGAGGGCGCGGCCGATCTCGCCGGCGATGAGCTCGGCGACGAGGGCCAGCGGCCCCTGGCCGGCGCCCCGGAACTTGAGCACGTAGAGCCCCGAGTCGTCGGCCTCGACGATGGCGGGGAGCGAGCCCCCCTCCCGGAGCGGCGTCACGTAGCGGGTGGCGCAGACGGTGCGGAGCGTGGGGACTCGGGACACGCCGCGATCCTATCCCAGCGGCGCTCCGGACGCCGGCTCCTTGACCGGCCGGCGCGGATGAAGTACACGTAGCGCCAACTACACAGGGTGGGAGAGATGCGCAGACTGAACCAGCTCATCGAACAGAACCGGGCCTGGGCCGAGTCGGTCAACGCCCGCGACCCCGAGTTCTTCTCGAACCTGTCGCGGCAACAGTCCCCGCAGTACCTCTGGATCGGCTGCTCCGACAGCCGCGTCCCCGCCAACCAGATCGTCGGGATGCAACCGGGCGAGCTCTTCGTGCACCGCAACGTCGCCAACGTGGTCGTCCACTCGGACCTCAACTGCCTGTCCACCTTGCAGTTCGCGGTCGACGTCCTCAAGGTGGGCCACGTCATCGTCTGCGGCCACTACGGGTGCGGCGGCGTCCAGGCGGCCCTCGAAAACCGCAAGCTGGGGCTGATCGACAACTGGCTGCGGCATGTCCAGGACGTGATGAACAAGCACGAGGCGCCGCTCTCGGCCATCCCGGACGAGGCGGCGCGCCACGACAGGCTGTGCGAGCTGAACGTCATCGAGCAGGTGGTCAACGTCTGCCAGACCACGGTGGTGCGGGAGGCCTGGGACCGCGGGCAGCCGCTGGCGGTCCACGGCTGGATCTACAGGATCTCGGACGGCCTGCTGCGCGACCTGGGGATCGACGTCGAAAGCCAGGAGGAGCTGCCCGAGGTCTACCGGGCGGCGGTGCGCGGCTAGAGCTTCCCCTGCCCTGCTCCGTCCCAAGACGGATGCCTTACCTCTTCCAAGACGCCATCATGAAGAGACCCCACCTTGCCGCCTGTCTGCTGGGAGGAGAGCCCCGGCCCGGAAGGCCGGGGCTTTTTCTTATCAATACCAAAGGCAGTCTGTGTACGAGGTGCCCTCCGGGCAGACCTTGATGGACGAGGTCCGGTTGTTGAACCCGTAGGGATGAAGATCCTGAACGGTAGCGCCACCGGCCACGGTGAACGTGTCACCGGTGAACCTGTCGACCGAATAGAGGATGGTGTAGGACCCGCCTCCTTCGACGTACGAGATGGTGTTGTTCCAGTTGCTCCCGACATACGAGGTGGTCTGGCCGCAGTACATCGTCAGCCAGTCGATGCCGGTGCCATAGGCGACCTTGTTGAAGCGGGCGATCGGGCAGGTCTTTTCGGGCTGCGGCTCGGCCGCTTCGCGGGCGGCCAGATGCTCGTCCGCGCCGGCCATCGTCGTGAACGCCCAGACAAAGCCCTGATCAATCGCCTCGCGGTCCACGACGTAGAAGAGCCGCTGCCGCTGGAACCGGGCCATCTCGTCGGGCGCGTACTGGACGCCGTCCAAGAGGACAGGCACCCGCGGAATGACACGCCCCTCCCTCTGCAAGGCGCGGGGAGCACGGTTTTCCCTGCCGGAGTCTCCGGCGGATGCCAAGGAGGCGATGGCGAGAACGGCGAGCAGCATGAACGAAGAGGCCTTGTACATAGAAGTCCTTTCATCGGCTTGGACGGCCCCACCGCGGGGTCGTCGGTCTTGAGATCAAGCGCCGGCCGGCTCGAGATGGAGGAGAGACCAGATCACCCTCTACTTCTAATTGCGGGTTTTTCGGAAATTGTCCGTCACCTCGTAGGCCAGTGAAAGGTTTTTGATACTCAGGTCACTCCTCGGTAGACCTCGGCTTCAGCGAGGCCTCACGTCGTGGCGAGCCGTAGCGATGTCGTCCTCCGCAGAGACCATCACCCTCCTTCTCAAAGACTGGAGCTCGGGCGATCCGGAGGCGGCTGAGCGGATCCTGCCGCTGGTCTATGAAGAGCTGCGTCTCATCGCCGCCCGGCAGCTCCGCCGGGAACGGGACACCCACACGCTCGAGGCTACCGCCATCGTCCACGAGGCCTACCTGCGTCTCTCCGGGCAAGAGGGGCTGGAGTGGGCGAACCGTACGCACTTCTTCGCCTTCGCGGCCCAGTTGATCCGCCGCATCCTCGTGGACTACGCCCGCAACCGGAACTGCGCCAAGCGGGAAGGGCGGTACGAGAAGGTGGCCCTCACCGAAGCGGCCGACCTGACGCTGGAGCAGAACCCCGATCTGATCGCTCTGGATGAGGCCCTCTCGGACCTCGAGAAAGTCGATCCGCGCAAGGCGGCCGTCGTGGAGCTCAAGTTCTTCGCCGGTCTGAGCCTCGAAGAGATCGCCGAGGAGCTCGGGATCTCGGAAGAGACCGTCAGCCGCGAGTGGCGCCGCGCCAAGGCCTGGCTCTATGGCGCGCTGCAGACCAAGGCGGTGAACGGCGCATGATCAACCTCCGGCGATGGCACGAGGTGGACCGCATCTTCGCGGAGACCTTGGACCGCCCGCCGCCGGAGCGGACAGCCTTCCTGGACACGGCCTGCGCGGGAGACCGCGCTCTCCGGCGCGAGGTGGAGCGGCTGCTCGCCGCCGATCGGACGGGCGCCGGATTTCTGGAGCGTCCGCCTGCCGAGCTCCTGAGTCTGGCACTCGACGAGAGGGAGGAGGGAGGGAGCCTCGGCCCCTACCGGCTGCTGCGCAGGATCGGCAGCGGCGGCATGGGTACCGTCTATCTCGCCCGCCGGGAGGACGAGCACTACCAGCGCGACGTCGCCGTCAAGGTCCTCCGCTCGGGCCGGGCCAGCACCGAGGCGTTCCATCGCTTCCTCGCCGAGCGGCAGATCCTGGCTCACCTGGAGCATCCCAACATCGCGCGTCTGTACGACGGTGGGAGCACGGAGGACGGCCGCCCCTACCTGGTCATGGAGCTGATCGAGGGGATGCCCGTCGACAAGTATTGTGATCGGCACCGGTTGACTGTCGACCAGCGCCTCGGCCTCTTTCAGAAGGTCTGCGCCGCCGTCCAATACGCCCACCAGAACCTGCTGGTCCATCGCGACCTCAAGCCGGCCAACATCCTGATCACTCCCGAAGGGGAGCCGAAGCTGCTGGACTTCGGCATCGCCAAACGGCTCGCGCCCGAGCCCGGCCATCTCGACGAAACCCAGAGCGGAATGCGGATGCTGACGCCCAGCTATGCCAGCCCCGAGCAGGTCTGGGGCAAGGCGATCACCACGGCGAGCGACGTCTACTCTCTCGGCGTGATCCTCTACGAGCTGCTCGCGGGCCGCAGACCCTGCAAGCAGAATCCGGAGCGCCCCAGCTTCGCCCTGGTCAGGCCGGGGCCGCCGGACGCGGAAGAGATCGCGAGCTCCCGCGAGACGCGGCCTTCCGCCCTCGCCCGCCGTCTCCAGGGGGATCTCGACGACATCGTCCTGGCGGCGTTGCGCAAGGATCCCCGCCTGCGGTACGGCTCGGCCGCCCAGCTCTCGCAGGACCTGGAGAGACACCTCCAGGACCTCCCCGTCACCGCCCGCCCCGCCACGCTGCGGTACCGGGTGCGGAAATTCGCGCGCCGCCACCGGGGCGGGGCCGCGGCCACGGCCGCCGTGCTCCTGCTCGTGGCGGGCTCCGTGGCGAGCCTGGTCGCCCAGGGACGGCAACTCGCCCAGGAGCGCGACAAGGCCCGGTATGCGCTGTCATTCCTGGTGGACACCTTCAAGCAGGCCGATCCGCATCACACCCAGGGCGAGAGGCTCACGGCGCGGGAGATCCTGGACCAGGGCGCGGACCGTATTTCGCGGGAGCTTTCAGGCCAGCCGGACGTGCAGGCCGCCGTGATGGACGCCATCGGCGAGGTCAACCGCGGGCTGGGCCGGTACGACGAGGCCGAGCCGCTCCTGGAGCGGGCCCTGGCCCTGCGCCGCCAGGTCTCCGGCCGCGATTCCCTGGAGGTCGCGGAGACCCTTCTCCATCTCGCGAGCCTCGGCTCCCAGCAGGGGAAGCACACCGAGGCGGAGAGGCTCTTCCGCGAGGGCCTGGCCATCGAGCGGAAGGCCTGGGGCGACCGGGACCCACGGCTCTACCGCGACCAGGCGGATTTCGGAGAGGCGCTGATCAACGCGGGCAAGTATCGAGAGGCGGAAGCAGTCCTTCGCCGGAACCTGAAGGCGCAGGAGCAGATCCTCGGCCGCGAGCATCCGGAGGTGACGATCACGATCAACAACCTGGCCCTCGCGCTCCACGTCCAGGGGAGGTATGCCGAGTCGGAGGCCTTGAACCGCGAGGTGCTGGCCATCGTCCGCTCGCACTACGGTCCCAGGCACTGGCGGGTGGCCGCCACCCTCCAGAACCTCGCGGCGGACCTCGATGCCCGGGGAAACGGCCCGAAGGCGATCTCCCTTCTCCACGAGGCGCTGGAGATCCGGCTCCAGACTCTCGGCGAGGGAGATCCCGTCATCGGCCAGATCCTCAAGCTCCTCGCCGAGGTGCACCGCTATCAGAAGGATTATTCGAAAGCGCTCGAATACGGGCATCAGGCCCTCGAAAGCATTCAAAAGACCGGCGGGCCGGATCATCCGAACGTCGCCCATGCGTTGCGCGAGATCGGAAGGACCTACCTGGACCAGCGCCGCTTCGAGGAGGCCGAGCCCTTTCTGCGCCACAGTCTGGACCTCCGCACCAGGACGCTCGAACCCCGGCATCCCGACGTGGGCAAGGCCCAGGTCTCGCTGGCGAGATGCCTGATGGGACTGGGCCGCCATGACGAGGCGGTGCCTTTGCTGCGGGAGGCCCGGCAAACATTCGCCGTGGTGTATGGCCCGGAACATGAGTTGACGCGGATACCCGAAGGACTGCTGGCCGAAATCCGTGCCCCGCGGGGCATGGCACGGTAAGCGCTCCCCCTCGCGCGGCGCGAGGGGGAGGCGGGCTCGCGCCTACATCTGGTACTTCACGTCCACGAAGAAGTTGCTGCAGCTCCCCACCGTGGGGAAGGTGTTACCGGCGCTCCAGAAGCCGGCGTGGGCGGTCAAGGGGTCGTTGGTGATCCCCCAGCCGATCCCGCAGCCGGTCTTGGACTGGTAGGTGTTGGTGTTGACCGTGACACGGTAGCGGGTGTTCGCCGTGATGTACACGTGCGGGATCGAGCCCCAGCACCAGCCGGAGGAAGAGCAACTCGTCGGTACTTCGGCGAGCGGGGAGCCGCCGCCGTCGTGATAGAGGCGGAGGGTGTTGCTCCCGGTCTCCCCGACCGCCCTGTGGAACCCGAGCTGCGTGATGTAGCCGTTCCTGTTCGAGCTGAACTGGGTCCCCACCGTGTAGACCTGGCCTCCCGTGGCGAGGTTCTCCGCCGGGGTCTGGGTGGTGAAGATGCGGGCGTCGCAGATGACCTGGTGCCCGGTCCCCGGCAGGTTCGTGGTCTTCCCTGCGTACTTCACCGTGGCGGTGTGCCACTGGCCGTCGTACCACGAGCTGTTCGGGCCGTAGTGGAAGCTGTGATAGCCGTTCCCCTTGCCGGCGTTGAGGAGGTCCTGGCGGAACAGGTTCGCGGTTACCGTGGCGACCTTGGTGCCGTCGCGGTAGACGTCGACATTGACCGGGTCGGCCGGAGTGCCGTCCCAGGCCCAGCCATGGACCGTACCGCAGCTGGAATTGTCGTGGTAGCCCTCCAGGACGGACGTCGGGGACGCCGTGCCCCAGACGACGTCGGTCTGGCCGCCGCTGTCCTTCACCACCAGGTGCACCCGCCTGGTCCCGGCGGTGGCGTAGGTGTAGGAGACACTCTTGCCAGTGCGCGCGATGGCCGAGCCATCGCCGAAATCCCACCAGTAGTTGTTGACCGGGATCGCCAGGTTGTCGGTCGAGCCGCTGGCGTTGAAGGAACAGGTGCGGCCGGCGCAGGACACGGTGAAGCTGGGGTTGGGAGCGGGATTCGAGCTCGGCTGTCGGAAACCCGCGTAGGTGCCCATTTCGGCCCGGATCACGGAAGCCTCGTCGCGGCCCGGATCCTCCACAGGCGGCCGCGTGCCCGTCGGCACTCCCATGTAAGAAACGTCGGGGTTCGAGTAATGCGCGACCCGGTTGCAGACAGCGCTGAAGATGTCACTGCCACAGGGGGGCAGGGGCGAGGCTCCACAGGCGCAGCCCAGGATCGTCGCCTTCCAATCCGAGCCCACCTGGAACAGGTGAGCCCGCGCCTGGGGATAGAGGTCCTGGGTGGCGTTCTGAGTCCAGTTGTCGTGGCGCAGGCCATAGTTGTGGCCGATCTCGTGCGCCACGGTGAAGTCGCCCGTGCCGCAGCCATCGCGGACGGCGCTGAAGGCACGATCCCCCAGGGACTCGGAGATCGTGGTGTTGCCGCGTACGAAGGTGCTGTTGCGCCGCGGCAGGTTGGCCACTCCACAGAAATTGTTCGCCGACCAGTTCTGCGGGATGAACACCGTCACGATGTCGGCGCCGAATGCGTCACGGAGAGCCGCCGCCTCGGCAGCCCTGGCCGGGGAGTTGTTGGCTCCGCCGGTCAGCCAGGCCAGGGAGTTGTAAAGGCCGTTCGGCGGCTGGCTGGCTTCGACGATGGGCACGATGCCGACCAGGTTGTAGGTGGCGTCGACCTGGCTGTTGGTGAAGGCGACGTTGGCCTTCGCGATCGAGTCCTGGATGAAGTTGAAGAGCCCGGTCTCCTCCGTGGAGGTCCGCCGGAAGAACTCCTTCGGATAGACGGCAAGGACGTCGATCGTCGTCGTGACCTTTTCCATCGCGGCAGCCTTCAGCGCCTTTTCCGGGGATCGTCCGTCATGTCCCGGAAAAAGAGCGGCTTGCCCGGGAACAGGAACCACGAACAACCCGTTCTCCAGGATATGGACTGCCCGCTCGTCGCCTTCGGCCTTCTCGCGGTGGTGGCCCTGGGCTGCCACGTCCAGCAGCCCCAGTCGCCCTCCGAGATCATCCCGTTCCGGCTCGGCCAGAGCGAGGTCTCGTTCGTCATCCATACCAAGGACGACGCGCATCCGGCGTTCCTGGTCATGCACGACGACGAGAACACGGCGGTCGAGGCGGGGCTGGAGACGATCCGTGCCCGGGGAGGCCGGCTCGTCGAGGTGCAAGCACAGGGCGACCGCCTCGTGGTGTTCGGGCTGAACGGAGGGACCTGGCGGTTCGACCCCAACCGCATCTTTACCGAAGCCGGCGCCGAGGCCACGCTCCTGGCCTACAACGGCGACGCCCCCGCCGACGTCCTCGCGGAGGTCCGGCGCTTCGCCGACGCCGTGCTGGCGGCCTACGACATCGCCTCCCCCAGACCCATCATCACTCTCCACAACAACACCGAGGGCCGCTACTCCGCCGCCAGCTACCTGACGGGGGGCGATCACGCCCGGGACGCCGCCGCCGTCCACCTCCCGCCCGCAGCCTCTCCGGACGACTTCTTCTTCGTGACCGACCGCCGGCTCTACGATGGGCTCGTCCTCGAAGGCTTTCCCACCGTGCTCCAGGACAACTCCCGGATGACGGACGACGGCTCGCTCTCCGTCTGGGCCGGCCGGCGCGGCGTCCCCTACGTCAACGTCGAGACCAAGCACGGCCACCGCGAGCGGCAGATCGAGATGTTGGCAGGACTGGCGCGCGTGCTCGGCAGCCTGCGGCTATGATGGACGCCACTCTTCGAGGAGGGCGCGCGGATGTGGTTGGGGGAAAGCCGGGGCAACTTGATCGATTGGTCGACTCAGAAGTGGGTCCAGGCGACAGGCCGCTCCATCGACCTCGCGACGCACCCATGGCTGTCGGGCCCTGTCGGATCGACGCGCGGGATCGGGCTGGATTACTTCGATAAGTGGGCGGCCGCGGAAGGGTTGCGAGTCGACCGGCGCCCGTCCGGCGGGGGATTGCTGCCGTCGTTCGCGGCCCTGGCCGGAGACGGCTTCGACCCGGCATGCGTCGATCCCTCGGTGGCCGAGTTCTATGAAAGGGCCGCTGACTTCGACCTCGACGTCTGGTCGGAATGGTGCGGGCTGTTCCAGCCCTTCGGCCTCCTGATCTCCGCCATCTTCAGCCGCCGGCTGCAACAGCTCAACATGCCCCTGTCCGCTCTGGACACCAGTTGGGGGATGACGAGCGAGGTCATCCGGGTCACCGACCCGTCGACGGGCGAGATTCGCGCCAACGCGTGGGTGCGGACGCTGGTGAAGACCCGGCGCATCGTCTACGTCGGAAGCTATTCGGTGATGCGCCTGCCCGGCGCGGAGGGACCGTGCGTCAAGACGCTGTTCCCGCTGCCCAACGGGAACGCCATCGTCTTCCTCCGTCCGTATGCTCAACCGGACGGCTCCCTGCTGCTGGTGTCCGGGGGGAAGCGGTTTGGCGATCCGGGGTTCTACTTCACCGTCCACGGAGCGGGTGGGTCCGTGCGGGCGCGGTATGTGAAGAGCTTCCGGGAGCGGATCCAGGTCTTCCCGGCGGATGGAGGCGTCGTCCGGGCGGACCACACGATGTCGCTCTGGGGGCGGCAGTGCCTGCATCTGCACTACCGCCTGCGCCCCAAAGAGGGACGCGTCGTTACACACCCCGAGGTCCTGCGGACGAGACGTCAGGCTTGAGTCTTCGCGGCTCCCCGAAGGAGCCCGCATACAATCCTCTCCAAGGAGGATCGAACCCTGCAAATCCTGACGCCCTGTGACGAGGGGGTGGTCCGCTCCCAGGCGGCCGCGGGCCCGTGCGGACCCAAGGCGGAACGCTGGGTGCTGGCGGCCACAATCCTGGGCTCCAGCATGGCGTTCATCGACGGCACGGCGGTGAACGTGGCGCTGCCGGCGCTGCAGGAGCACCTCGGGGCCACGGTGGCCGAGGTGCAATGGGTCGTGGAGGCGTACGCCCTCTTCCTCTCGGCCCTGCTGCTGGTCGGCGGCTCCCTGGGGGACCGCTTCGGCCGGCGCCGGATCTTCCTCCTGGGCGTCGGCGGCTTCGCCCTGGCGTCCGTGGGGTGCGGCATGGCGGCGAGCCCGGGGCAGCTCATCGCGGCGCGGGCGGCCCAGGGGATCGCCGCGGCGCTCCTGGTGCCGGGGAGCCTCGCCCTCCTCTCGGCCTCGTTCGAGCCGGAGCGGCGAGGCCGGGCCATCGGCACCTGGT
>JBKKAU010000041.1:0-6504 GCA_046714475.1 Thermoanaerobaculia bacterium | reverse complement strand
GGCGCGGGCCAAGGCCCAGACCCTCGCCGGCGCCGCCGGCGTCCGTCTCGCCGAGCTGGTCGAGGTCACCGAAGGCGGGGTGTCGTTCACCCCCGTCTACCAGCGCGGGCGCGCCGCCATGGCCGCCGAGGCCATGGACATGAGCACGCCGGTCTCCTCCGGCCAGGTCTCGGTCAGCGCCAGCGTCACGCTGCGCTATCGCATCGCCCCGCAGGGTACCCCGCAATGAGGCATAGCGGCCTGTCCGCCGAGGAGGTGGTACGCCTCCTCGGCCTCGCCCCCCATCCCGAAGGGGGGTTCTACCGCGAGACGTTCCGCGACGCCGGTCCCGCCGCGGACAACGGCGGCCGCGGCGCCTCCACCGCCATCTACTTCCTGTTGCGCGAAGGCGAGCTCTCGGCCTGGCACCGGGTCCTCGACGCCAGCGAGGTCTGGCATCACTACGCGGGGGCGCCTCTGGAGCTGATCGTCTCTCCCGGCCGGGGGCGGACCACGACCCGGCTCGGCTCCGACCTGGAGGCGGGCGAGAGGCCCCAGAGCATGGTGCCGGCGGGCCTCTGGCAGACCGCCCGCACGCTCGGCGGCTGGACGCTGGCCGGCTGCACGGTCGCCCCGGCGTTCGAGTTCGCGAGCTTCGAGATGGCGCCCCACGGCTGGGAGCCCGAGGAGGGGTGAAGCGGCGGCCTCACCTCGGCTGCGGGCTCTCCCTGATGCTCCTGGCCTGCAGCCCGGAGCCGCAGCCCGCGCCCGCCACGGAACCCGATCCGGCCGCGGTCGCGACGACGGAGGCCCGGCGGGAGATCCGGCAGGAGACGAGCTGCGAAGCGCCGCTGCCGCCGGGCGCGGCGGAGACGATCGACGGCGTGCGGCGGGCCGCCGCCGCGGGAAACCCGAAGGCGCTGCGGCCCTGGATGGCCAGGGAATTCACCTGGAGCTTCGGCGGCGACGCCGACGCCAATCAGGCGATCGAGGCCTGGAGCCGCGATCCTCAGGCGTTGCGCGAGTTGGCGGCCGGGATCGACCGGGGATGCGTCGAGCGCGCGGGAGAGCCGGAGATGCGGGAGGGCTACGTCGTCTGCCCTCCCGAGTACGAGACCGACCCGGAGTACCTCGGGTATCGGGCCGGGTTCCGGCTCCAGGACGACGGGTGGAAGATGATCTTCTTCGTCGCGGGGGACTGAGCCCGCGCTCTAAGCCACGCCCTCCTGGCGGGCCGCCTCGGTCCACAGCTCGATCTCGTCGGCGCTCATGTTGCCCACCGGCTCCAGCCGGGCGTCGCGGTAACCCCAGCGCTCCAGATCGCTCAGGTACTGCGAACGGGAGAGGATGGTGCCGCGACAGAGGCGGTTGTCGGTGACGGCCGCCGCGCCGCCGGTCTCGTCGCGCAGCCGGCCGAACAACTGCTCCATCACAGGGGACGGGAGCCTGCGCGCCTCGGTCGGGTAGATGTACCCGAAGAGGACGAGGTGCACGAAGAGCACCGGCCAGTTGGCGCCGAAGCGCCGGAGAAGGCGGTCCCAGTCGAGGTCCTCGGCCCTGCTGTGCAGCAGGTGGGCGATGTCCGCCCCGTCGAAGCGCTCCCGCTCCATGATGAAGGACTTGGACCAGATGATCTCCTCGGCCGGGCAGAGGCGGGTCGGGACGCCGAGCACCTGCTCCTCGACCGAGTGCTCGAACCAGAGGTCATCGACTTCGGCGACGCCGTTGCCCGAGCTGAAGATCAGGTCGACGAAGGCGTCGTCGTGGTAGGCCTTGCCGAGCCAGTGCGGGAAGTTGCGCTCGACCTGGTAGCCCGCCGCGGCCAACGTCTCCAGCGCCCGGTCGAAGTCGCGCACGTGGACGAACAGGTCGAAGTCCTTGGTATGGCGGACGATCCCGGTGTAGCGGGCGAAGGCGTAGGCGCCTCCGACCAGGAAAGGGACTCCATTCTCCTCGAGCTTCCTCATGGTCCGGCGGTAGAACTCCGCGATCTCCGGAGCGAGCTCGTTGGGCGAATGAAAGGTTTCGTTGGCCATCTCTCCCCTCCTCCTACGCAACGCGGCAGAGATCAGCAAGAGATATACCAGGACCGCCCTGGCATGTCTCTTGCCTTGCGTGAGGGGCGATAGGGAGGAGGCGCGACTTGGCAAAAGAAAACGGACTGGTTCGCATCGGCGCGTTGGCCGACCTTCACTACACGAAGACGCCGGAGAAGTGGTTGCACGACCTGCTGGTCCAGGCGGGCCGGGAGTCGGACGTGCTGGTCCTCGGCGGCGACCTGACCGACCATGGGCTGCCGGAGGAGGCGCAGGGGCTCGCCCGCGAGATCCACGCGGCGGTCAGCATCCCGGTGATCGCCGTGCTGGGCAACCACGACTATGAGAGCGGCAAGCAGGAGGAGGTCAAGAGCATCCTGTGCGAGAGCGGCATCCGCGTCCTGGACGGCGAGGCCGCCGAGGTGGAGGGGGTGGGCTTCGCCGGCATCAAGGGCTTCGCGGGCGGTTTCGGCCGCTACGCCCTGGGTCCCTGGGGCGAGGACATCATCAAAAACTTCGTCCGCGAGTCGGTCGACGAGGCGTTGAAGCTCGAGTCGGCGCTCGCCCGGCTGCGCCAGCGGCCGCGGATCGCCCTGCTCCATTACTCGCCGATCCAGGAGACGGTCGAGGGCGAGCCGGTCGAGATCTACGCGTTCCTCGGCTCGAGCCGGCTGGAGGAGCCGCTCAGCCGTTATCCGGTGGACGTGGTCTTCCACGGCCATGCCCACCGCGGCCGGCCGGAGGGCAGGACCGCCGCCGGCGTACCCGTCTACAACGTCAGCATGCAGCTCCTGAAACGCACCTATCCCGACCGCCCGGCGTTCCGGCTCTTCGAGCTCAAGCTCGGGGAGGCGCTGGAGCCCCGCGGACGAAGAAAGGAGGACATCGATGCCATCCTGGAGCCCCAAGGACGAACGGCAGTATGAGCACATCAAGGAGAGCTCGGTGGAGCGCGGCGTGCCCGAGGAGCGCGCCAAGGAGATCGCGGCGCGCACGGTGAACAAGGAGCGCCGCGCCGAGGGACGCACGCCCAACAAGACCACGCAGGGGACGGGCAACCCGAACCGCGGCCTGGAGGCGCGCACGGTGGCCGAGCTGCGCAACCGCGCCCGCGAGCTCAAGATCCCCGGCCGCAGCAAGATGAACAAGGGGGAACTCGCCAAAGCGATCCGCGGCAAGGGGACCCACTAGGACGCGATGCCATGCAGAGGGCGCGATGAATCGCGCCCCTACACAGGCGGTCGAGACCCTGTAGGGGCGCCATTCATGGCGCCCTCTTCATCGCGCCCTCTTCAAGGCACTCCAGAGCCTTTCCACCCGTGTAGTACACTTTGGGCGGATCGAGCCCATGGAGAGCAGCGAAGGATTCGTTTTCGTCCGGCCGGGGCTCCACCTCTACTACCGCCTGCTGGGCGACGGTCCCGAGACGCTGGTCGTCCCCAACGCCAACTGGCTCGCCGACCCGCTGCAGCCGTTGGCCGAAGGCCGCCGGCTGATCCTCTACGACCCGCGCAGCCGCGGCCGTTCGAGCACGGTGACCGACCACCGGCAGCTCGGACTGGAAGAGGACGTGAGCGACCTGGAGGCGGTGCGGCGCTACTTCGGCCTCGACCGCATGGCCCTCCTCGGCGCCTCCTACCACGCGGCGATCACCGCCCTCTATGCCCTGGAGAACCCCGAGCGGGTCGAGCGGCTGCTGCTGGTCTGCCCGATCACCCCCAAGCGCCCGGGCGAGTGGGCGCAGGAGACGCCGACCTCCGAGGTACTGATCCACCCTCCCGGCATCCCCCGCCTGGAGGAGATGCGGCGCGAGGCGCTCGACCGGGACGATCCGGTGGCCTTCTGCCGCGCCTGGTTCACCCACTTCCTGCTGCCCGCTCAGATGGGCGAGCCGGCCGCGATCGTCCGCTTCCCCATCGAGGACGTCTGCTCGTTCCCCAACGAGTGGCCGCAGCACACCATGAGCCTCTACTTCGACCACATCATCCCCAAGATGGACGACTGGGACTTCCGCCCCCGTCTGGCTGGTCTCGAGATGCCGGTGCTGGTGATGCAGGGGACGGACGACCTGGTGCCGCTGGAGGCCTCGACGGAGTGGGCGGCCTACTCCCCCAACGCCTGCTTCCTGCGGATCGAGGGCGCCGGGCACCACCCGTACCTGGAGCGGCCCCGCGAGTTCTTCCCGGCTGCCGACCGCTTCCTCAAGGGGGGATGGCCGCAGGGCGCCGAGGCCGTCCGCCCTGTCGCCTAAGGCGGCTCCGCGGCCGGGGCGGGTCCGTAGGACCGGCCCTTCCAGGCGGCGGGGCGGCCCAGCAGGTGCCTGCCGAGCGCCTGCCACTGGATCGCCAGGAAGACCAGGATGCTGATCGGGTGAAGCAGGGCGCCGTCCAGAGGCTGGCGGAAACGCCGGGCGGCGACGAGCCTTGGGAGGTAGACCGCAAGGGTACCCGGTACGGCAGCCCAGAGCACAACGGCGGGCAACATGCCCGCGAAGGCGAGGACGACCAACACGGGCGGCAGCACCTGACCGGCAAGGAGCAGCAGCGTGATCGGCGGCAGCTTGCCCGGCGAAGCGATCCCCTCGATGGCGTTCTTGCCCAGCCCCCGCCAGACCTCGCCGGCGTCGCGGTACATCCGGCACGAGGCCACGTCCGTGGCGTCGAAGAGGTCGGTCGCGAGGCCGGCCCGGCGGAAGGCGCGCGGCAGTTGGACGCCGTCGTGGAGCGAGGCGCGGATGGCGGCGTGCCCCCCGGCGAGCTCGTAGTCCTCGCGGCGGGCGAAGAAGAGCTGCCCGCAGCCGGCGCCATAGGCGGGGTGGCGGCTGCGGCGCATGCGGCCCATCGGTAGAAAGCCGAGGAGCACGAAGTGCATTAACGGGATCAGCATCCGTTCGAGCAGCGTCCCGGTCTCCTGGCGGGGGAAGCCGCTCACCAGGGAGGCGCCGCCCGCTTCGAGGCCCGCATTGAGGAAAGCGGCGCCGCGGGCCAGCCCATCCGGGGCCAGGCGGACGTCGGCGTCGGCGAACACCAGGACGGGGTGGCGGGCGAGTTGGGCCAGCGCGGCGCAGGCGTGCTGCTTGCCGCACCAGCCGGACGGCAGCGGCGGCGCCGTCTCCAGGCGGACGCGCGGATCGCGGGCCGCGAGCGCCGAGACGATCGCGGCGGTGTGGTCCCGCGAGCCGTCGTCCAGGACCACCACCTCGAGGTCGACCCCCTCGCTGGCCAGGGCGGATGCCACCGCGTCACCGATCGAGCGCTCCTCGTCGCGGGCGGGGATCAGCAGCGAGACGGCGGGGCGGCGGCCGGGCGGCGGAGGTCCGGGAGGACGATAGAGGCGCAGGTTGCGCCCGAACGTCAGGGCCGGCAGCAGCGCGCAGAGCGCCGCGAGAACCGCGAGCGCGAGCGGGCTCAGATCTCCTCCTCGCCGTGCGACGTCCGGAGCTCCTCCCCCTTCATCCGGGCGCGGAACCGGCGCCACGCGTCGTAGACGCCACCCACCCCGGAGCTGCCGGCGTGCAGGACCTCGAAGCGGGCCGGGTCGCGGGGGACCGCCTCCCGTTCCAGCCCCTCCTGCGCTTCGGTCAGCTTCTCCTCCAGGAGCACCCCCCAGTCGGCGCCGCTCATCCCCGCGTCGCCGATGGGGACCTCCTCGCCGAAATGCAGCAGCGCCTCCGGGAACCTCTCCTCCCAGAAGGGGTACTCGACGGCGAGCGGCAGGAAGAGGCCGTCGCGCAGGCGGCTCGCGAGGTGGCCGACCACCGGCTGGAGCCGCAAGGGCCGCTCGCGCGGGTCGCTGAAGCGGCCGGCCGCCGGGATCCAGAGGGCCGTATCGGGCTCGCCGAGCACCTGCTGCGCCACGGTGAGGAAGCGCCGGGCGCCGCGCTGGCTGCCCGTCTCGACGCCGAAGAACCCCAGCTTCTCGAAGAACTTGTACTTCCCCAGGGCCCGGGCGTCGATCGGCCCGTAGTGGCGGCGCTCGGGGAAGAGGCGCCGCGCCAGCAGGAGGCAGAGGAGCGGGTCCCACCAGGAGGGGTGATTGAAGTAGAAGACCAGCGGCCGGCCGCGGCTCAACGCCGGGTCGGGCCGCCGGCTCCGCGACAGCCGTACCGCGTGAAAGTGCTGGCTCAGATAGCGGTCGCAATAGCGGCCGAACATCGACAGCAGGAGGGGCGAGATCTCCGGCGCCCCGTCCTGGACGGTCTGGATCGTCTCCGCCACGTCCACAGTCTAAACCCGGACGGCGGCGAGAGGGGCCTCCTTCGATGCCATCGTGCGCGCCCCATGGGCCACGACGCCGTCGCGGTCGAGGGAATCGGCGGCGATCCAGCCGGACATCAGCACCATGGGCATGCCCGGCCCCGGATGGGCCGCGCCGCCCGCGAGGTAGAGGCCCCGGACGTCCGGGCTGCGGTTCGCCGGTTTGAAAGCCCCCATCCAGCGGCCATGGCTCGTCAGGCCGTAGATCGCGCCGTCGAGCACGTGGTAGCGGG
>JBKKAU010000040.1:0-6363 GCA_046714475.1 Thermoanaerobaculia bacterium | reverse complement strand
GCTGCTCGACGAGGGCACCTCCAACTTCACCAAGTCGATCGCCTACTACGAGATGGCGTACAACCTGGCGGAGATGGAGGAGGACCTGGACAGGCGCTGGACTACGCCCGCCAGTCGGTCGACCTGTCGCCGGACGAGATCAAGCAGTTCCCGCTGGCGGCGCTGGGATGGGTCCACTACAAGAGGAAGGAGTTCGACAAGGCGATCGACTTCCTCTCCAGGTCGACCGACCTGGGTCCTTCGTCCAACACCTTGACCCACCTCGGCATGGCCCTGCTCGCCTCCGGCGAGGAGGAGCGGGCGCGCACCGTCCTCGCCAAGGCCCGGACGCTCGGTGCCCGCGGCGAGGGGCTGCAGGAAAAGATGATGGAGTGCATGAAGGACTCGTCGCGCCTGCTCCAACGGGCGCGCCGGAGCCAGAAGAAGTAATCCCACCGCCGTGCTATCCTTCCCTGGGGAGAAAAACGGAGGGTCCGTCCCTCCTTCCGTTTTACGTCCGGGGCGTATAAAGTTCCGCCCGCGAACGACTCCGACGGGAGAACCGCCATGAGCCAGCCAGCCCTCTCGGCGCTCGAGCCCCTGCCCTTCGAGCTCGTCTTCGACGACGGGGAGCCGATGGAGAACCATAAGCACGTGGTTCAGAGGGACCTCCTGATGGACCTGACCTCCCAACTCATGGGGGAGCGCGGGCGGAACGACTACTTTGCCTGTGGCAACGTGTTCGTCTATTACTCCATCGAGCAGGCCCGGGACGTGGCGATGGGCCGGTCCTACTTCTGCGGACCGGATTTCTTCTTCGTCGACCGCGTCCCGAGGCGCGACCGCCAGGGCTGGGTCGCCTGGGAAGAAGGGGGACGGTTGCCCGATCTCATCATCGAGTTCCTGTCCCCCTCGACGGAGAAGATCGACCGCAAGGTCAAGATGGACCTCTACTCCCGGGTCTTCCGTACCCCGGAGTATTTCCTTCACAGCTTTGAAGGGCGCCTCGAGGGATATCAGCTGGATGGCGACCGCTACCGGCCCATGCGGCCTGACAGCCGGGGAAGGTTCCGCAGCAATGTGCTCGGCCTCGACCTCGGCGTCTGGCACGGCTTGGCCTACCACCCGATCCACCAGCGGGAAGACGGGTGGGAAGGCCATTGGGTGCGGCTTTTCGATTTGGACGGGCACCTGATCCCGCAGGGGATGGTAGCTCTCACCGATCGATTGCAGGCGCAGGTGCAGGCGGCGGAAGCTCAGGCCGAGGCGGCCCAGGCTCAGGCCGAGGCGGCCCAGGCCCAGGCTGAGGCGGCCCAGGCCGGGCGCGAAGCCGAGCGCCGGCGCGCCGAGGCCGCGGAGGCGGAGCTCCAGCGGCTGCGGGCTCTGCTCGGTGAATCGGGCCGGCAGGACTGAATCCCCCCGCCTATCCTCCTACGCTTTATACTTACGCCCCTTCGGGGGCTGAGAACGCCCCTCCCTCTGACTCGACCCGGGAGAGCCCATGCGCTGGAGCCAGTACTATCTGTTCACCACCCGCGAGGTGCCGAACGACGCCGAGGTCGTCAGCCATCAGCTGATGGTGCGAGCCGGCCTGATCAAGAAGGTCGCGGCCGGCATCTACACCTACCTGCCCTTCGGCTGGCGCAGCCTCGCCAAGCTGATGACCATCGTCCGGCGCGAGCTGGACGCGACCGGCGCCTGCGAGTTGACCATGCCCGCCATCCAGCCGGCCGAGCTGTGGCAGGAGTCGGGGCGCTGGCAGCGCTACGGCAAGGAGCTGCTCCGCATCAAGGACCGGCACGAGCGCGACTTCGTCTTCGGCCCCACACACGAGGAGGTCATCACCGACCTGGTGCGGCGCGACGTCAAGAGCTACCGCCAGCTGCCGTTCAACCTGTACCAGATCCAGACCAAGTTCCGCGACGAGATCCGGCCGCGCTTCGGCCTGATGCGCGGGCGCGAGTTCCTGATGAAGGACGCCTACTCCTTCCACACCGCGCCCGAGAGCCTGGACGTCACCTACGATGCCATGCGCCAGGCCTACTGCCGGGTCTTCGAGTCGTGCAAGCTCGACTACTCCGTGGTCGAGGCCGACACCGGCACCATCGGCGGCTCGGCGTCGCACGAGTTCATGGTGGTCGCCGACACCGGCGAGAGCGCGGTGGTGCGCTGCCCGGGCTGCGGCTACGCTGCCAACGTCGAGAAGGCCGAGACCCGCAACGTTGCAGGCAGCGCCAGCGAGGCCTCGGCGCACGAGCCGCAGGCGATCGAGGAGGTCGCGACCCCGGGCCGGCATACGGTCGAGGACGTTGCCCGCTTCCTCAAGGTGGCGCCGAAGCGCGTGGTCAAGACGCTGATCTACGAGACCGAGAAGGGGCTGGTCGCGGCCCTGGTGCGCGGCGACCGTGAGGTCAACGAGGTGAAGCTGGCCAATCACCTGGACGTCCAGCACCTGACCCTTGCCGGCGAGGAGAAGGTGCGGGAGGCGACCGGCGCGCCGGTCGGCTTCGCGGGCCCGGTCGGCGTGAAGGACGTGCGGCTGGTCGCCGACGAGACGGTGCGCGGGCTCACCAACTTCGTCACCGGCGCCAACAAGGGGGACGCCCACTTCGTCAACGTCAACTGGGGCCGCGATGTCGACCTCTCGGACTTCACCGACCTGCTGCTGGTGACCGGCGGCGACTCCTGCCCGCGCTGCGACGGCACGCTGGAGCTCTTCCGCGGCATCGAGGTGGGGCACATCTTCAAGCTGGGGACCAAGTACTCGGAGGCCATGGCCTGCAACTACACCGACGAGGCGGGCGAGGAGCGGCCGATGGTCATGGGCTGCTACGGCCTGGGGATCGGCCGCACGGTCGCCGCCGCCATCGAGCAGAACCACGACAAGGACGGCATCATCTGGCCCCGCCCGCTCGCCCCGTTCGAGGTGCTGCTGGCCGGGCTGAACCCCGACGACGCCGAAGTCTCCCGCACGGCCGAGCAGCTCTACGGCCAGCTCCTGGAGAAGGGCGTCGAGGTCTTCTACGACGACCGCGACGAGCGGCCGGGGGTCAAGTTCAAGGACGCCGACCTGATCGGCATCCCGGTCCGCCTGGTCATCGGCGCCAAGTCGCTCGCCGACGGCAAGGTCGAGGTCTCGCTACGGCGCGACCGCGAGAAGCACCTGGTGCCGGTCGTCGAGGCGGTCTCCAAGGTCCTGGAGCTGTTGAACGCCTAATTCCGGAGCCGCCGCCGCACCTGCTCGGTAGTCCAGCCGAACAGCAGGTGGGCGGCGAGCGCCCGCGCGTGGACCGAGGGCCGCCGCGCGGGCCTCTCCACGAGCCCGAGCGCCGGCACCGCGATCTCGTCCGCGGCGATCCAGACCGCCACCCCATACGGCAGCCCCGCCCCCGCCGTCATCCGGGGCACCCTCTCCGCCAGCGCGCCGTAGACGGCCCCCGCGGCCACGCCGAGCAGGTAGTGCATCGCCGGGCCGGCGATCTCGCGCTCGCGCTGGGTGGGCTCGTGGCCGATCCCCTGAAAGACCTTGTCGGCGGCGCGGACCGTCGCGTCGTCCCTCTCCTGGCGGGCGCTCTCCTTCTGCCCGCGTTGCGAGGAGTGTTGGGGGTGGCGGGCCGCTCCCCGGTCGCTCGACGCCCTGTCCCAAAGGACGTGCAGACCGGTCATCGCGCACGAACCCACCAGCCCGCCGAGCGCGCCCGCCATCGTGCCTGCCCAGATTCCGTCGGATCTCATAGTCTCTCCTCCCGCGCGAAATCAAGAGCAAGAGGAATGCCGCGATAAGATCGCTCCCATGGAGCCCCTGCCCTTTTCCGTCCATCGGGAGCTCGACGGCTGGGACCTGTTCTGGGCCCGGTTCGAGCTCGCTCCGGGTCCGGAGGAGGCCCTCGCCGCCCTCCGGCGCCGCTCCGCCGAGCGCGTCCGCGCCGCCCTGGACCTCGAGAGCCTGTCGTCCCATCCCACGGTCGCCGCACTGCGCAAGCTTTTCAAAGCGGCCGGCTGCGACCCGACGCGCTACCGCCCATCCTCCGAGGCCCTGCTGCGGCGCGTCCTCAAAGGCGAGGAGCTGCCGGTGATCCACCCGCTGGTCGACCTCAACAACTGCCTCTCGATCGAGCTCGCCGTCCCCAGCTGCATCGTGGCGGAGGGGAGCTTCGCGCCGCCGGTCACCCTGCGCTCCGGCAGGGAGGGGGAGGCGTTCGAGTCGCTGCGCGGCCCGTTCAACCTGGAAGGTAAGCCGCTGCTGGCCGACGCCCAGGGCCCCTTCGGGACGCCGATCACCGACAGCCAGCGGGTCAAGGTGCGAGACGAGACCCGCCGCGCCTGGCTGGTCGCCTATCTCCCGCGCGGCATCGTCCGTCCCGAAGAGGCCGCCCGGACCCTCGATGCCTTGCTGGCCGAGGCCCCCGTTGCCCTGCTCGAGCTGACGGCGGTCACCCCGTAAGCTCTGGCATTGGATTTGCTGCTTTTCTAATCAGCAGTCTGCCTGTCCGTTCCTTTAGAAAGGGGTTTGTATGAAGACTGACCTGTCGCAGTCCTGGAGGGCTTGGGCCGTGGCCTGGGCGCTGGCGGCGTTCCTGGTCCTGCCGTCGCCTGCGGCCCTCCTGGCGCAGCCCGAGGCGCCGTTCCCGCTGCAGCCCGGGGAGGTGGTGGTGACCTGCTCGTCCGGCTTCAACCTGGGCGGGTTCGTCCTCGGCATCGTCGATACCCGGGATCCGGAGATCCACGCGCCCGGGACCAACCGGAACTGGCCGGCGCCCATGTTCCATGCCGCGAGCTGGACGAGCGCGACCTTCGGCGGCGGCGAGGTGTTCGGCGTCGCGCTGGACGACGCGCCGAACCCCAACATCTATCTGACCGCCACGTCGAGCTACGGCGGGCTCAGCCTGACCGGGTCGGGACGGGTGTTCAAGATCGACGGCACGACCGGGGCGGTCAGCGTCCTCGCCGACCTGCCGAACTGCGCCTCCTACCCGAATTGCCCCGGATTGGGCTACGCCGGCCTCGGCAGCATCGCCTTCGACGCGGCGCACGACCAGCTCTTCGTCACCAATTTCTTCGACGGCCGGATCTACCGCCTGAGCCTCACGGGCGTGGTCCTGGAGTCGTTCGACCCCTTCAATCCGTTCAACCCCGCCGCCAACACGCCCCAGGGCTTCGCGCCTCTCGGCGAACGGCCCTGGGGCGTCGGCGTCTATCAGAACCGGGTCTACTTCGGGGTCTGGTCCCGCGACTACCGCACCGGCCCGCTCAACTCGGTCTGGTCGGTGGGGCTCAACCCCCTGGGCGGGTTTTCCGGCGAGGAGACGCTGGAGGAGGTCGTCCCTACCGCGACTGGCACGGGTCTCTCGATGCCGGTCGCGGACATCGCCTTCACCTTCGAGGGGCGGATGCTCCTCGCCGAGCGCACCATGATCCGCGACGCCGTCCCCGGAACCCGCCAGGCGCGCGTCCTCGAGTACGTCGGCGGGCACCGCGCCTGGAGACCGAGCGGCAACGTGTTCGCGGTCGGACCCTTCGGCGGCACCAATGCGGCCGGCGGCGTCGACGCGGTCTGCGAGGAGACGCGGACCACCCAGGTGGTGGCGACCGGCGACGCGCTCCACTTCGCCCCGGGCGACTACATCTACGGCCTGCAGGTCTTCCCCCCCAACGGCGGCACGGTCGAGAACAGCTACCTGATCGACGTCGACGGCGACCTCCGCACGCCGCAGAAGTTCCTGATCGGCTCGGTCGAGGCGCACGACGTCTGCGCCGTCCCCGAGGAGCCCCCGCCGCCGCTGCCCGACTTCGACGTCATCCTGAACACCGGCTGGGACGAGGCCGCGGCCAAGCGGCTGGCCCAGGGCTCCAATGACGACGACTGGCGCGTGGTGAGCGGCGGCACGTCGACGCCGGCCAAGGTGACGCTGCGGCCCCCCGCCTTCTGGAAACGGATCGCCTTCGGCAGCCAGTGGATCTCGGTCGACCCGGACGGCGGCGCGGTGCCGGGCACGGACACGGTCCGCTTCGAGCACTGCTTCTGCATCGGCCCCGACGCCGAGGACGCCGAGATCATGCTCGACTTCTACGCCGACGACTCGGCCACCGTCTACATCAACGGCCAGCTGGTCGCCGGCCCGGCCGGACAATTCCGGCGCTCCTCCCCCATGGTGGTCGACATCCATCAGAACGTCGGCGAGGGCATGCTCCGGTTCGGCGAGAACTGCATGCACGTGGACGTCCCCAACCGCGGCCTGTACACCGGCCTGAACCTCCGCGGCATGCTCTGGATCACGCACGGCGCCTGCCCGGCGAACCCGTAGCCCCGCTGTCGGGGGGGCCCCCCCGGCCCCCCCCCCCCCCCCCCGGGCCACGCAGCCCCCCCCCCCGAAGGCGGCGGAG
>JBKKAU010000039.1:0-2642 GCA_046714475.1 Thermoanaerobaculia bacterium | reverse complement strand
GCCGGTCGAGCCCGAGGTGTAGAGGACGTAGGCGAGGTTGCCGGGCCCGGCGAGCGGCGTGGGGTCCTCAGGGCTCTCGGCCGCGACCAGGTCCGAATCGAGAGAGAACCGCTGCGCTCCCGGGGCGGTCAGGCCCTCGTCCAGGGCGCCGCGGGTGAGCAGCACCGCCACCTCGGCGTCGGCGAGAGTCGACGCCAGCCGCTCCCGCGGGTAGGCGGGGTCGAGGGCCACGTAGGCGCCCCCGGCCTTGAGCACGCCGAGGAGGGCCGCCACCAGGTCCGGCGAGCGGTCGAGCAGCACGCCGACCCGCGCCTCCGGCCCGACCCCGAGACGGCGCAGCCGGTGCGCCAGACGGTTGGCGCGGCGGTTCAGCTCCTCGTAGGAGAGCCGCTCGCCGCGGCAGAGCAGCGCTGTCGTCTCGGGGGCGCGGGCCGCCTGGGCCTCGAAGAGCTGGTGCAGACAGAGGTTGGAGAGGGTGACGTTGCCGCCGGCCCGGGACCACGCTTCGAGCTGCCGCCGCTCGCTCTCGCCGAGCAGCTCCAGGTCATGCACCGGCCGCTCCGGCCCTGCCGGCGATGCCGCCATGCCGCGCAACAGATTCGCGAAGTGACCCGTCATCCGCCCGGCGGTCGCGGCGTCGAAGAGGTCGGCGCTCCACTGCAGCGCTATCCCCAAGCCACCCCCCAGCTCGGCGGCGGTCAGCGTCAGCTCGAACTGCGCGGCCGGGCTCTCCAGAGCCACGGACTCCAGCTCCAGGCCCCCCACGGACAGCCGCGCGCCGCCCTCCCCCAACGCGAAGCCGGCGAGCGCCGCGAGGCCGGCGGCGGGCGCCTTCTGCAGCACCAGCAGGGTCTGGAACAGCGGCGACCGGCTGGGGTCGCGCTCCGGCAGCAGCCGCTCCGCGAGCAAGGCGAACGGCAAGGCCTGGTGCGCGAACGCGTCGAGGGCCGTGCGGCGGGCGCGGGCGAGCGCCTCCATGACCGTGGGGTTCCCCGCCAGATCGGCGCGCAGCGCCACGGGCTGGACGAAGTAGCCGACCAGACCGGAGAGGCGCTCGGAGGAGCGTCCCGAGGTAGGGGCGCCGACGGCGAAGTCGTCCTGGCCGCTGGCGCGGGCGAGCAGCGTCTGGTACGCGGCGAGCAGGACCATGAACAGGGTGCAGCGCTGGCGCCGCGCCAGCTCCCGGACCGCCGCCGCCAGCGCGGAGTCCAGCCGCGCGCCGCGCGCGCCGCCGCGGAACGACGGCACCGCCGGCCGCGGCCGGTCCGTGGGCAGGTCCAGGGGCGGCACGCCGGCCAGCCGCCGACGCCAATGCTCCCAGAGCCGCTCCCCGTCGGGGCCGGCGAGGTACCGCTCCTGCCACCGGGCGTGGTCGAACGGGGTGAGGTCGAGGGGCGGCAGCGCGGCGCCGCCGTCGCGCGTCAGCTCCCCCAGCTCGCGCGCCAGGACGGCGAGCGACCAGAGGTCCGCGGCGATGTGGTGGACCGCGACGACCAGCAGCCTTTCGGCGCCGCGCGAGAAGAGCGCGGCGCGGAAGACCGGTCCCCGCTCCAGGTCGAACGGCCGGAACGCCTCCTCGTGCAGACGCCGCCGCAGCTCCTCCTCGCTCCAGTCCGCGGCCTCCTCCTCGTGGAAGGCGACCTCCGCGGCCGGAGCGACGCGCTGTACCGGCCCGTCCGGCCCCTCGGCGAAGGTGACGCGCAGCATCGGGTGCCGGTCCACCAGTGCCTGGAAGGCGCGTCGGAGATCGTCTGTCCCGGCGTCGCTCCGCAGACGGGCGGCGCCGGCGATGTTGTAGGCCGCGCTCGCCGGCGCCAGCCGGTAGAGGAACCAGAGCGCCTTCTGCCCCGCCGAGAGCGGCTGGTCACCGTCCAGACCGCCCAGACCCGCCGGCTCGATCCCCAGGAGATCCTCTTCTTTTTCCCCGCCCGCCAGAGCCAGGTCGGCGAGGGCCGCCGTGCCGCACCCTTCGAGCAGGCCGGCGAGCGGCACCGTGACGCCGCAGGCGGCCTCGACCTCGGCCTTGAGCTGGGCCGCGGCGAGCGAGTCGAGCCCCAGCGCGGTCAGCGGCTCGTCCGGCTCCGGCGGCGGGCCGCCCAGAAGGGACGAGACGCGTCCGCCGAGCCAGCGCAGCACGGTCTCGCGGCGCGCCGCCGGCTCCAGCACCGCCAGCTCCTCCCGGCCGGGGAGCGACGGCGCGAGGTCGCTCCCGCCCTGCCCCAGGGCGCTCGACCCAACCACCGTGAGGGAGCCGGCGAGAAAGCCCGCCCGGCAGGCGTGGCGCTGGATCTTGCCGCTCGACGTCTTGGGGATCGTGCCGGCGCGCAGCAGCGCGACCTCGTGGACCTGGACCTCGTGCTCGCCGGCCACGGCCTGGCGCACCGCCGCCGCGACCTCCTCCACGTCCAGGGCGCGGCGGCGCTCCACCTCGTGGACGATCACCAGCCGCTCCTCCCCGTCCAGGTCGACCGGGAACGCCGCGCCGCAGCCCGGGCGCAGCGCCGGATGGCTGCGCTCCGCGGTCCGCTCCAGGTCCTGCGGGTAGTGGTTACGGCCGCGCAGGATGATCAGGTCCTTGAGCCGGCCGGCGATGAACAGCTCGCCGTCGTCGAGGACGCCGAGGTCGCCGGTGCGCAGCCACC
>JBKKAU010000038.1:0-4352 GCA_046714475.1 Thermoanaerobaculia bacterium | reverse complement strand
TCGACGAGCCGGTTGCCGCCGCCAGCGCCGCCGGCCTGCGCGCCACTCTGGCCTCGGGCGGCGCGGTGAGCGGCTCGCGTCTGGAGGACGACGGCCGCCAGCTGGTCCTGGAGCTCGCGGAGCCGCTCATGAGACCCGATACGCTGCGCCTCGCCGGGCTCACCGACCGCGCCGGCCGGCCCAACGCCATGCCGCAACGCGAGCTGCCGCTCGCGCCCGACACTTGGCCGATCGACCGCGCCGGCCTCCTCTTTCTCCGGGAGACGCGCATGGGCCTGGGGAGTGGCTCCGACTCCTTCGCGGCCGGCTTCGAAGCCGCCGAGGCGATCGTCGCCGGCGTCAGGCGGACCAACCAGATCACCCTGGAGGCGACCATCGAGACCCGGGCGGCGCGGCAGAACGCGCCGGTCGTCGCCCTGGCGGGGGCCGGTCCCCAGAAGGTCAACCTGGTGCTGGCGCAGCAAGGCGAGGAGCTGGCGCTGCGGCTGATGCTCTCGCAACAGGGACTGGAGGAGCACACCGTGCCGCTCGGCCGGCTGCGGCCGGGGCGCCCCACGCACGTGCTGGTCAGCTACCGGCCCGGCAGGCTCGACGCCTTCCGCGACGGCGAGCCGGTCGCCGGACGGGATCTCGAAGGGGACTTCTTCCGCTGGCGCCCCCGGCCGCTGGTTTTCGGTGCGTCCCCGAGGGACGACGGTGGCGCCTGGAGCGGGTTCCTCGAAGGGGTCGCTTTCTACGGCCGCGTCTTCTCGCCGGAGGAGGCGCGGGAGAGCGCCCGGCGCTACCTGGAGAAGGTGGCGCGGCGGCCGGGGGCGCCAGACGGGAGACGTGGGAGATAGGGAGGACTGACATGGGGTTGGCCCGCCGCGGCTTCAAGGTGTTTTACATCCTCTATTACAAGCTCCTCTTCGGCCGCCGGTTCCCGGGGGCGGAGAAGGCGGAGCGCTGGGTGCGCGGCTGGGAGCACGAGACCGGCCGGGGGGACGCTCCGGTCTCCAAGGAGATCTGGGAGGCGCAATACCTCCAAGGCGGCTGGGAGTTCATGCGGCGGCTGGACGAGCTGGCGCGCTACAGCGTCATCACCGGCTACCTCCGCCACCTGAAGCCGGGCGGCTCGGTGCTCGACGTGGGCTGCGGCGAGGGCATCCTGCGCGACGAGCTGCGCCTCCACGGCTACTCGCGCTACGTCGGCGTCGACGTCTCCGAAGTGGCGGTGCGCAAGGCGGCCGAGGCGCCGGACGACAAGGCCGCCTTCGCCGCCGCGGACGCCGAGACCTGGACGCCCCCCGGACGCTTCGACGCCGTGGTCTTCAACGAGTGCGTCTACTACTTCGAGGACCCGGTGGGGACGGTCGCCCGCTACCGGGAGGCGCTGGAGCCGGGCGGGGTCCTGCTGGTCTCCATGTTCCGCTCGCGGCGGTCGCGGGCGATCGCCAGGCGGCTCCAGGAGGCGCTGCCGCTTCTCGAGGAGACCGCGGTCACCCACCGCAAGGGCACCTGGGTGGTCAGCCTGTTCAAGGGTGATCGGTAAAACCAGGGCGCCATGAATGGCGCCCCTACACTGATGGCGCCGCCCGTGTAGGGGCGCGATTCATCGCGCCCTCTTCGGCGGCCGCACCCAGAGCGCGGCCCCGGCGGCGAGCGCGAGCGCCGCGATCAGCATCCCCCAGACGAACCCCGCCGGCCGGTAGAGCAGGTCGAGCGCGTTGTCTCCCCGGGGCAGCCAGGCGGCGACGAACGGCCCGTTGGCCAGGGTCGTGGGCAGCCGCATACCGCCCACCACCAGCCGCCACCCTCCATCCTGATAGACGCTCGACGCCAGCAGCCGCGGCTCGGCCAACCGCGCCCGCGCGTTGAGCCGGGTCGGCCGGATCTTTCCCAGGACCAGCCGGGAAGCCGCGGGAGACGTCGCCGCCCAGGTCCGCTCCCCCGGGCGGAGCGCGGCCTGCCGGGCGAAGTCGCGGATCCCGGCGTTGCAGTCCGACCAGCGGAACGGCTCCCCGGTCTGGCAGGCGCCGGCGCTGGCGGGCAGGAAGAGCCGGGGGAGCGCGCCGGGCCGGCGGTAGACCCAGCCGCTCGGCCGGCGCAGGACCGGCCTCAACGGCGGCGGCAGCGGCAGGCGCGGCGCGGTCATCACGAAGCGCACGCCGAGCAGCCCGTAGAGCGGGTCCTCCGGATAGGCGAAGCCGTCGGTGGCCCGGCAGGGGAAGAGGTTGATCCGCCCGATCGCGTCCATGTAGGCCGCCGGCTTCATCGGGTTCGAACTGCGCGGATCGGCGAAGCCGTAGACTGTCCCGAAGTTGGCGCGCAGCGCCGGTCCTACCCCGGACATGCGGTACCAGGGGTCGAGCCGCTCCTTGATGAAGGTAATGGGCGGGGTCTCCGGGTAGTAGAGCCGCGCCGTGACCGGCGGGTTGGCCGGGGCGTGGATGAGGAGGAGCTCGGCGGCGAGGAGGAGGATGAGAGCTGAAGTCAGTTTCTGTGTAGGGGCGGGGCTTGCCCCCGCCCGGGAGGGGACGAGCCCCTCCCCTACATTGAGATTGCGATGCAGGCGCAGCATCAGCAGCGCCGTCCCGGCCAAGGCGACTAGTTGCAGCGTTAGGGTTCCATAGCGGAGCGCGGTGAGGTGGGTGGGGTCCTCGGGGTCGGGGTGGGCGAGGTAGCCCCAGACGATCAGGGCGGCGAGGGCCGCTCCGGTCCAGGCGAGAGGCAGGCGGCGCCCTTCGCCCAGCCGCCAGCGCTCCCAGGTGCAGGCGGCGAGATACGCGGTGACGAAGTTGAGCACCAGGGAGACCCGGCTGTGGTAGCTGAGCGACTGGCGGATCACGGGCAGCGCCTCGAAGAGTTGCGCCAGCCCCGGCGGGCGGGCCAGGATCACCAGGCAGGCCAGGGCGACCGCCAGCATCAGCCGCTCCTGCGGGAAGCGCTTGCCGCCCCGGAGCGGCCAGGCGGCGAGCAGTGCGGCGAGCAGGGCGGCCGTGCCGGTGAAGCCGGCGGCGTCCTCGTTGATGTTGCGCGCCCCCCAGTACTCGCCGAAGCGGTTGTGGCCGTAAGCGTTGGGCGTGGCGGTCGGCAGCACCCGGGCGGTCAGGGCCGCGCCGCTCCTGGCGCGCTCCTCCGGCGTCCGCCAGCCGGCGAGCGGATCTTCCTGCTTCATCTGGGCGCGGCGCAGCGTCAGGATCTCGGCGCGCAGCGACTGCGGGATGAAGTCCGCCGCCGGCAGCACCGCGGGAGCGGCCAGCGCCAGCCCGATCAACCCCGGCGCGGCCCAGGCGCGCAGCAGCGGCAGGCGCCGGCCGGCCGGGCGGGCGAAGAGGAGCGCCAGCGCGAACACCGCCGCCAGCGCCACGACGTGGAGCCCCGTCTCGGGGTGCCCGACCAGGAGCACCATCAGCGTCGCGGCGGCGAGCAGCGCCTGGTCGCGGCGCCATCCTCGCTGCTCGACCAGGACCACCCCGTAGAGGAGCAGGGGCAGGAACGTGGCCGAGCCGGCGAGCGGCCAGCCGAGCGAGTGCTGCAGGAACCCGGAGAGGCCGAACGCCAGGCTCCCTCCCAGGGAGACGCCGTCGGAGAGGCCCTGGCGGCGCAGGAAGAGGTAGGTGAAGACGAGCGGGATCAGGACCCGCAGCGCGGCGATCACCCCAACCGCCTGGGGGATGGGGAAGAGCAGGGCCAGCCAGGCGAGCGGCTGCAGCGCCTGGGTCTGCGGGTTGCCGAGCAGCGGCTCGCCGGCCCCGGACAGGGCGTTCCAGAGCGGCCACTCACCGGCGGCGAAGGCCTCGCGCACCCGCACCAGCCACGGGGTGATCTGGAGGACGAGGTCGCTCTGCAGCAGGTTGCCCGGCGGCGGCCCCTCCCACAGCCCCTTGTAGGGCGGCGTAAGAGTCAGGTACCCGAGCGGCAGCAGCACCTTGCCGCCGAACAGGACCGCCCCCAGGAGGAACGCGAGGACGGCGCCCCAGGCCAGCCAGCAGCGGCGCGGCGCCGGGTCGAACCAGCGCCGCAAGGCGAGCCCGAGCAGCACGGCGAGGGCGGCCACCCAGAGCCCGGGCAGCAGGCCAGGCAGCAGGTTGAAGAGGCTCATGCGGGGCGAATGAGAAACCAAAACGGAGAGCGATGCAACGTCCTGGGCTATGATCTATGGTCCGCCATGGATAAAACGAAGCTTCACCTCACTCTGGTCGTGCTCGCCTTCTCGGCTTCTTCCATCGTTGGCCCGCTCGGGGCGGCTGAGCCGCATCCGTTCACCGCCCGCGACCTGCAGTCCATGGAGAGGATCTCCGATCCGCGGCCGTCGCCCCGCCGCGCCCGGGTCGCGTTCGTCCGCCCGCCCCGCGCCCCCCCGGCCCCCC
>JBKKAU010000037.1:0-1277 GCA_046714475.1 Thermoanaerobaculia bacterium | reverse complement strand
CCTGGTGCCAGCGCACCAGGTTCATCAGGCCGGCATGCGGGATCTGCACCCCCTTGGGCTTGCCCGTCGAGCCGGAGGTATAGACCACGTAGGAGAGGTTGTCCGGCGTCACGCCGCTCTCCGGCGCCCGCGAATCGTCGCCCACCACCGTCTCCCAGTCGGCGTCCAGGCGGACCACGCGCGCCCGCGTCTCCGGCAGCGCCGCCGCGAACCGCGCCTCGGTCAGCAGCACCGGCGCGCCGGCATCCTCCAGCAGATAGGCCAGGCGCTCCACGGGGTAGGCCGGGTCCAGCGACACGTAGGCGCCGCCGGCCTTGAGCGCGCCGACGATGCCCACCACCCGGTCCAACGTCCGGTCGGCGCAGATCGCCACGAGGACTTCGGGGCCGACGCCGAGCGAGCGCAGGTGCCAGGCCAGACGGTTGGCCCGCGACTCCAGCTCGCCGTAGGTGAGCCGGCTGCCGTCCGCCGCCGCCACTGCGGTCGCCTCGGGTTGGCGCCGGGCGTGCGCCGCGAACAGCTCGTGCACCAGCGGCGCCTGCGGGCAGGGCTTGTCCGTGTCGTTCCACTCCAGCAGCAGCTGCATCGACTCGGCCTCGCCGAGCAGCGGCAGCTCCGCGATGCTCCTCCCGGCGTCCATGGCCGCGCCGGCGAGCAGGGTCTCGAGGTGGCCGACCATGCGCAACGCGGTCGAGCGGTCGAACAGGTCGGAGTTGTACTGCAGGGCGCCGGTCACCACGTCGCCGGTTTCGGCGAGCGACAGGACCAGCTCGAACTTGGCGACGCCGCTCTCCGCACGGAGCGGCCGGAAGCTGAGCCCCGGCAGCGTCAACGGCGCGAGCGGGGCGTTCTGCAAGGAGAACACCACCTGGAACAGGGGCGACCGGGAGGGGTCGCGGACCGGGTTGAGTTCCTCGACCAGCTTCTCGAAGGGGAGGTCCTCCAGCCCGTAGGCCTCAAGGACGCGCTCGCGCGCCTGGGCGACGAGGCCCCGGAACGTCGGCCTCTCGGCGAAACCGCCGCGCAGGACGAGCGTGTTGATGAAGACGCCGATCAGCCCTTCGAGCTCCTCGCGGTGACGGCCGGCGATCGGCGATCCCACCAGGACGTCGTCCTGCCCGGTGTAGCGGTGGAGCAGCGCCTGGAAGGCGGCGAGGAACGCCATGAACGGCGTCACTCCGTCCTGGCGGTAGAGGCTGCGGAACGCCAGGACCGTGTCCTCGTCGAGCCGGAACGGGACCGTGCCGCCGCGGAACGTCTGGACCGGCGGATAGGGC
>JBKKAU010000036.1:0-2240 GCA_046714475.1 Thermoanaerobaculia bacterium | reverse complement strand
ACGATCACGCCCTTCGGCCGGCCCGTCGAGCCGGAGGTATAGATGACATAGGCGGCGCTGCCGGCGCCCAGGTCGGCGTCGTCCGGGAACGGCCCCTCGCCCTCAGGGATGAGGTCCTCGCGGATAGCATCCAGATCCACGATCGCCAGCTCCGGCCGGCTGACCACGGCCTCGTCGAACCGGACGAGCAGATGACTGTCGGCCAACAGCACCCGGCATCCCGAGTCGTCGAGCAGGTAAGCGAGACGCTCCCCGGGAGTGTCCGGGTCGAGGGGCACGTAGGCCGCTCCAGCCTTGAGGATGCCGAGGATCCCGACGACCACCTCCGGCGAGCGCTCGGCGCAGAGACCCACCCGGCCCTCCGGACCGATGCCCAGCCGCCGCAGCCGGTGCGCCAGCCGGTCCGTCCGCCGGTCGAGCTCTCCATAGGTGATCCACAGCCCGCCCCCGGAGACCGCCACCGCATCGGGGGTGCGCTCCGCGACGGCCATGAATCCATGGTGGAGGGAGAGCTCGGGGGCCGCCCTCCGCTCGGGGCGGCTCCATTCGGTGAAGATCTGGCGCCGCTCGGGCTCGCTCAGCAGGTCCAGCCCGGAAACGGAATGGGACGGATCGGCCGCCATGGCGCTCAGCAGGTTGTCGAGATGCCCGAGCATCCGGCGGGCCGTCGCGGCCTCGAACAGATCGGCGTCGACCTCCAGAACACCGGACAGGCCCGACTCCGAAGGTGACAGCAGCAGGCTCAGCTCGAACTTGGCCGTGCCGGTGTGCAGATGCTCCGGCGCCACCAGCGACGCCTCGATCCCGGGCAGCCGCGGCAGCGCCGCGGAGCTGTCCTCCAGCGCCAGCATCACCTGGAACAGCGGGCTCCGCGACAGGTCCCGGCGCGGCCTCAGCTCCTCGACCAGACGCTCGAACGGCACGTCCTGGTGTGCATAGGCCTCCAGCGCCGTCTCGCGCACCCGCGCCAGCAGCTCCCGCAACGACGGTCCATCCGCCAGATCGACCCGCAGGGGCAGCGTGTTGACGAAGAAACCGATCAGCCCCTCCACCTCCGCCCGCCGCCGGTTCGCCATCGGCATGCCCACCACCAAATCCTCCTGGCCGCTGTAGCGCGACAGCAGCGCCGCGAATCCGGCGAGCACGACCATGAACAGCGTCGCACCCTCCCGGTGCGCCACAGCGCGGAGATCCGCCACGAGACCCTCGGGCCAGGCGAGAGGCTCCGCCGTGCCCCGGTAGAGCTGGGTCGCGGGCCTTGGATGGTCGGTCGGCAGATCGAGAGCCTCCGGCGCGCCCGCCAAGTGCTGCCGCCAGAAGGCCAGCTGCCGCTCCAACTCCTCGCCTGCCAGCCAGCGCCGCTGCCAGACCGAGTAGTCTGGGTACTGGACCGGCAGCCCCGGCAGCGACGCGTCGGCTGTATAGAGCGCCTCGATCTCGCCTAGCAGAAGCCGCATCGACCAGCCGTCCGAGACGATATGGTGGACGTTCAGCGCCAGCAGATGAGCCTCGGGCGCGCACCGGATCAGCACGGCGCGCAGCAACGGACCCGCCGCGAGGTCGAACGGCCGGCGGGCTTCCACGGCAGCCCGGCGCAGGGCGGCCTCCCGCCGATCGGTCAGCGATGAAACGTCGATGATCTCGAGCGGCGCCCCGGCGGCCGGCAGAACCCGCTGGACCGGGCCGCCGTCCACCTCGGGGAAGACCGTGCGCAACGCCTCGTGGCGGCGGACGACCTCGTCCAGGGCGTGTCCCAGCGCCGCGGTGTCGAGAGCACCGTGCAGCCACAGACCGGCCGGCATGTGGTAGACGACTCCGCCGGGCATCAGCCGTTCGAGGAACCAGAGCCGCTCCTGGGCGAAAGAGAGCGGCAGGTCGCCCTCGCGCGGTACCGGTGCGAGCGGCGGAACCTCCGTGGATGCGCCTTCCCGCTCGATCAGGCCGGCGAGGCCTCCGAGCGTCGGCTGCTGGAACAGCGCTCGCAACGGCAGCTCCAATCCCAGCGCTGACCGGACCCGCGACACCACGCGCGCCGCGAGCAGTGAATGGCCGCCCAGATCGAAGAAGTGGTCATGGAGACCGACCCGCTCGACACCCAGCACCTCGGCCCAGATCCCGGCCAGCAGCTCCTCGGCCGGCGTGCGCGGGGCCATGAAGGCCGAGGTCTCCAGACGCTCCGGCACCGGCAGCGCCTTGCGGTCCACCTTGCCGTTGGGCGTCAACGGCAGCGCCGGCAGGAC
>JBKKAU010000035.1:0-3913 GCA_046714475.1 Thermoanaerobaculia bacterium | reverse complement strand
AACTAATAACGTCGAATTTGGCGGACGCACCCTCAACGTGAACGAAGCTCGACCCCGCGAAGATCGCGGTGGTGGCGGCAACCGTGGCGGCGGCGGTGGCGGCGGCTACGGCGGCGGCGGTGGTGGTGGCGGCTACGGCGGCGGCGGTGGCAAGCCCAAGGGGAGCCGTCGCAACCTGCGCGCGAAGAAGCGCAGCCTCTGACGACGGGGGGTGCTCAGACCACCCCCCGCCCGTGCAGGAACTCCAGCATCAGGTTCCACAAGCGTGCCTTGCGGTCCGTGAGGCGATGGTCGCCGTCCGCGAAGAGGTGCAACTCGATCCCTTCGTAGACACAGCGGACGGCGAAGTCGACCCCGCTCTTCCAGGGGACCGAGTCGTCGTGCTTGCCCTGGATCAGCAGCGTGGGGGTCCGGTACCGGGCGAGCAGGTCCTCGGTCGGAAACCGGCGGAGGTCCTCGATCAGGCACCATCCGAGCTCGCAGGAGACGAAGGCGTTCTGGAAGCGGATGACCCCCGTCTCCTCCCAGACGCGCGCCCGCTCCGGCCCGGCCCAGGCGAGCAGGCCGCGCTCCAGGTCCAGGGCAGGCGCGATGTGGAGGCCGGCCACGATCTCCCCGGCTCCCTCGACTCCCTCTGCTCCCTCTAAATACCGCGCCGCGTACCAGAGACCGGTCCCGCCCCCCATCGACGAGCCGATCAGGCAGAGCCGCCGGTGGCCCCTCCGCCGCAGCCAGCCGTGGACCAGCGCGGCGTCGGCGAGGTTGCGCGACAGCGTCAGGTCGCGCAGCGACCCTCCCGACAGGCCGTGCCCCTGGAAGTCGAACGAACAGAAGGCGAAGCCGGCCGCCAGCGCCTGCCGGCGGAAGAACTCCGCCTTTTCTCCCGACTGCTCGGAGCCGAAGCCGTGCATATAGAGGAAGCAGAGCGGCGCCTGCCGGCCCTCTTCCCCGGGTTCGGGTGCGTCGTAGCGGACCGCGAGGTGCGACACCTCGCGTCCGTTTTCGCGTCCTTCCTCGAAAATGGCGAGCCTGTGCATGGACCTCCTCCCTCGCGCGGGACTATGATGTCGCACTCATTCCGAAAGAGGACAGACCATGAACGGTGACTCCATCCCCCGCCATATCGAGGACTGGCACAGCCCCAGCCTCGGCCAGCGGATGCCGATCGTCTCCTACGGTCATTGGGGGCATCCGCTGCTGCTCTTCCCGACCGCCGCCGCCGACTTCCTGGAGAACGAGCGGTTCGGGCTGATCGGCTCGGTCCGGCAGCACATCGACGCCGGCCGGGTGCGCGTCTTCTCGATCAACAGCATCAACAACCAGGCCTGGATGGACCGCGGGCTGCCGGTCCAGGAGCAGGCGCGGCGCCAGGCGCTCTATGCCCGCTACGTCGAGGAGGAGGTGGCCCCCTACATCCGGAACACCTGCCAGACGCACGACATCCGGATCGCCACCGCGGGCGCGAGCTTCGGCGCCTTCCACGCCGCCAACACCCTGTTCCGTCGGCCCGACCTGTTCGACGCCACCATCGCCATGAGCGGCTTCTACGACCTGGCGCCGGACTACCTGCACGGCTACAGCGGCGACGACGCCTACTTCAACAACCCGGCCTGGTACCTGGCGAGCATGGAGGGGCACAACCTCCACCTGCTGCGCAACTCCAGCCGTATCCACATCCTCACCGGCCAGGGGGCCTACGAGGCGCCGCACGCCTCGCGCCAGCTCTCCGAGATCCTCCACCGCAAGGGCATCCCGCACCGGCTCGACCTCTGGGGGCACGACGTCGCCCACGACTGGCCCTGGTGGCTCAAGATGCTGCCGCACTCGGTCGACGAGATGGGCTGGTAAGCACGTAACCGGCGGCGGCGAGCCGGTCGAGCAGCGGCCGGACGCCCAGGATTTCCCAGGCTGTGACGGTGCCGCGCGCACTGGCCGTCCCCCGCAGGAGCGCCTCGGCGACGAAAGCGGCTGGCAGGGCGGCCATGCGCTGGCCCTCCCGGTCGCCGCCGAGCGAGGCGACCGAGGCGGTGGCGCCCTCGCCGTCCTTTTCCCACAGCTCGACCTGCACGAAGCCGCCGGAGCAGCCGAACCGGGAGAGCGGGCGGGCGATGGGCAGCATCGCCCGCGTCAGGACGCCGCCCCAGCGCGGCCCCAGGTAGGCCAGGGCCGCGATCGACGCGGTCGCCATCCGCGCCTCGAACCCGACCTTGACCCGCACCTCGCGCGCCCCGATCAGGCCGGGGAACAGGTCCAGCTCCGGGCTGTCGACGTCGTAGACGGCGCGCGCGCCGAAGGGGGAGGGCAGCCGTACGACCTCGCGCCCGCGGTAGCCGCGGAGGGTCCCCTGGGGCGCGGCGAACGGCCGGCCGAGCTGCGCCGCGGCGGCGCGCACAGCGGCGTCCCCCTTGGGGTTGCGGTTGCCGATGAACAGGGTGACCCGGGCTGTATGAACCTCGCTCAGGGATTCGGCGGCGAGCAGGGCGAGGGCGCCCGAGATCCCGGGCAGCGACGAGCAGCCGACGGCGGCGGCGAGGCCGGCGTCCCGGAACCGGCCGTCCAGGCCGCGGAGCTGCGCGAACCAGGTCCGGTCATCGGCGATGTCGACGTAGTGAACGCCCGCGGCGAGGCAGGCTTCGGGCAGGGCCAGGCCCAGGGCGTGGAACGGGCCGGCGCAGGAGACCGCGACGCGGACCCCCTCCAGGGCGCGCCGGCAGGAGGCCGGATCGGTCGCGTCGGCCGCGGCTCCCTCGTGCCGAGCCCCGAGCCGGGCGGCGGAATCGCCCGCCCGGCCCCCGTCCCGTCCCAGGATGCGCAACGTCAGCCCGGCCTCGTCGAGCGCCCGCGCCACCAGCGAGCCGAAGGTGCCGTAGCCGCCGAAGACCGCGACGCTCATCGCACCGTGGCCGGGACCGGGAGGCGGCTCACCGCCGGAGACCGGAGGCCGCGCGCCACCAGCACGGTCCAGACGCTGTAGAAGCCGATCGTCGGACCGGTCGCCGCCTCCAGCAGGGCGGGGGACGGCAGCAGCCCCGCCACCGCCATGGCCGAGCCGGCGGCGACGGTGGCGAAGCCGGCCCATCGCGCCGCTAAGCTCACCGTCCCAGCGAGGGCCAGGGTCATCAGCAGCACGGCGACCGTGTAGAGGCCATTGGCGACCGTCGCGCCGCCGGTGAAGGCCAGGCGCTCGAACGCTATGAAGAGGTCGGTGGAGCCCGATGCGGCGGCTCCTGGGAGGACGGCGACCTGGAGCACGTCGCAAAGAAGGTCGACCGCCATCCCGGCGGCGGCGAGGAGGAGAGCCAGCCGCGCCGTGGGCGAGCGTTCCGGGAGCAGGTCCCGGAGCACGGCCAGCCACGCCACCAGGAGAAGGCTGCAGAGCATCCAGACGCCCCACCCCCATGCCCAGGCGCGCGGCTCGCCGGCGAGATAGGCCATCCGCGCCTCCAGCGGAACGACGACGCTGCCGGGCCGCATGCCGACCAGCGCCAGGACGAGCCCGGCGCCGTGCGCGGCGAGGTTGGCCCAGGTGAGCGCCCAGAGGCGTTGGGCGGCGGGGACCACAAGCGGGTCGGGTTTCATCCCGATGAGTTTACGCCCGCTCGCCCTAGGCCCTCACCCCCCGGCCCCATAGGCGCTAGCTTAGCCTCGCGAGAGGGTGGTGGTGCCTCCCCCCCTGGGTGGGTGGGCGGTAGGGAGCGGGGGAGGTCAGGTGGGGGGCTTTTTCTCCGCACGCTTGGCATTGCGCTTCATTCCGCTCGCAAAATCAAAGACTTGGCTCCCTTGGAATCCGTGATCGCTGGAGCCGCCCGAAAAGAACCCCCCACCTGGCCTCCCCCTCTCCCTGCCACCCCGCCGCCCCGGGGGGGGGGCGCCCCCTCCCCGCGCTTCGGCCCAAGTTAGCGCCGATGGGGGG
>JBKKAU010000034.1:0-5842 GCA_046714475.1 Thermoanaerobaculia bacterium | reverse complement strand
GGTCTCCAGGGACTGGACCTGTCCGACGCTGTAGACCCAGCCGCCGAGACCGGCGACCGCGGCGAGGCTGGCGGCCAGGGCGGCGGCGCGCCAGAACCCGGTCCGCCGCTCTCCTGCCGGGGCCGGTGTCTGCCGGCGCGCCGGCATCACCGCGATCCTGTCGTCCTCCTCCAGCCGCCGGCTCATGCGGGCGAGCTCCAGCTCCGCCGCGCACTGGGGGCAGCTGGCGAGGTGCTCCTCCAGAAGCCCGGGGGCGACCGTGACCGGCGCCTCCCCCCAGGCATGGGCGACCAGGTCCTCACTCGGGATGTGCTGGTCGTAGATCCGCCAGGCCGCACGGGTCTCGCGCAGGGCGGCCCGGCAGTCGGCGCAGTCCTTCAGATGCGCCATCACCTGCCGGCGTTCTTCCTCCCCCAGGGTGCCGTTGAGCAGCCAGGGAAGCCGTTCGATCGTGTCATTGCAGTTCATCCGCGTTCACCCCTCCGCTTATTAAGGCGCAGATGTCGCGGATCTGTTACGTCCATGGCCCGGCGGAATACCGCCGAGCTCGCCGCGCAGGGCGATCGCCTTTTCGCGGCAACGCAGGACGCGGACCCGGAGCGTCCCCTCCGCGACCCCCGTCCGCTCGCTCATCTCACGGTAGGAGTAGCCCTCCACCACCATCCGCCACAGCTCCCGGCAGTCTTGCGAGGCACGCGCCAGGACGCGCAGCAACAGGTCGCGCTCCTCGCTCTGGGGCATGGGGGCCGGCATCGCCGGCTCCTCCCCCTGGTCGAGGGCTTCGAGGTCGCTCCATTGCCACTTGTTCTGGCTGCGGATCTGGTCGAGGCAGGTATGGCTGACCACCCGCCAGAGGTAGGTGCGCAGGCTCGACTCGCCGCGGAACTTGCCCTGGGAGAACAGCCGCGTCACCTCCAGGCGGACGTCCTGGAGCACGTCGTCCCAGCGGTTGGCCAGCCGGCGCTGGTAGGGCCAGGCGGCGCGCGCGATCCAGCCGTCCACGGTCCCCACCGCGTCCGCCTCGCCCCGTAGAAACCGGGCGACCACCTCCTGGTCTTCGGTCGCCATCAGGGAAATCCTATCCTTATATAGATAAGGATGGACATCCGGGGAAATCGGCGCGCGGATCGTCCAAGACTCCCGGATGGAGTTAAGATGTCTTGAGTCCTGTAGTCCGAGATCCCGTTGTGACGGTCCCGCTCTTTCCTTCTCGTCCTGTCCCCGTGCTCCTGCGCTGGGCAGCCCTCGCCGGTTCCGTGCTGCTGCCCGCGCTGGGTCTGGCCTGCGCCTCGGCCCCCCCGCCGGCCGCCGCGCCCGCCCCCCAGACGTCTTCTTCCTTCTTGAGGCCCGGCATCCCGGTCGAGCGGGAGATCGGCGGCGGCGAGACCCATGAGTACCCTCTGGCACTCGCGGCTGGACAGTATCTGCGCCTGCGGATCGACCAGCCGGGGGTGGACATTACGGCGAAGCTCGTGGACGCCGCTGGGAGGGAGCTTGCGGCGTCGGATATCCCCAGGTGGAAGATGGAGCCGGAGATCCTGTCGGTCCTCTCGACTGGCACCGGCGAGGTTCGGCTGGTCGTCGCTCCCTCCCTGCCCGACACCACTCCGGGGCGTTACCGGATCGAGGTGGAGCTGCGCGCGGCCGAGCCCGGCGACACGGAGCGGGTCGCCGCCACCCAGGCCTTCGCCGCAGGGCTCCTCTCCTCGCAAGACGGGGAGAGCCTCGCCCGGTTCCGAGAGGCGCTTGCGCTCTGGGAGGCGGCCGGCGACCCCCGAGGGCAGGTCGAGGCCCTGGTCCGGATTGGTCAAGCCCAGAAGGATCTGAAGAGCGGTGAGGATGCGCTTCTCTCCTGCGAGAAGGCCCTGGCGCTGGCGCGGCAGGCTGGGTACCGCCGGGGAGAGGCCCTGGCCTTGAAAGCCCTTGGGGATGTCCACGGCCAGCAGCAGCCCCGGGACAAGGCGATAGACCTGTACCAACAGGCAGTCCCCCTTTGGGAGGACCTCGGGGAAGACGGCAACCGGGGGAGCGCTCTCTACGAAATCGGCGCCGCTCTCTACCAGGATCAGAGGCCATTGGAAGCCCTCCCTTTTCTCCAGCAGGCCCTGCCTCTCCGGCAGGCTGCGGGGGACGTCAGCGGGGAGGCGAACGTCCTGAACGTCATCGGAGTGATCGAGACCGATGAGGGGCAACTCGCCCAGGCGTTCGAGCACCTGAACCAGGCCTTGCAGCTCAGCCGGTCCGTGGAGAACCTGGGCGTGCAGGCGCTCGCCCTCTACTCTCTCGGCCGCATCTACAGACTCCGTGGCGACCTGGACGAAGCCCTCAGCTCTTTCACCAGCTCGCGCGAGCTGAACCGGCAGGCCGGAGACAGGTTCTATGAGATGTACGCCTTGAATGCCCTGGGCTCCATCTACCTGAACCTGGGGGAGACGGAGCGGGCGCTCACCTACTATGAGGAGGTCCGCAGCCTCGCCCGTTCGCGAGAGGAGTGGACGGTTCACCAGGTTCGCGCGCTCAACAACCTCGGCTGGACTCATTTCACCTTGCAGGAGTACGAGAAGGCCCTGGAGCGGTGCAAGGAAGCCTTGGCCCTGGGGAAGTCGATCCAGGATGCCAGGTTGCGGGCCCAGACGCTGCATTACCTGGGCGTGATCGAAACCGCGAAGACGGGGCCGGAGCAGGGGCTCCCGAGGTTGTTGGATGCCTTGGAGATGCGGCGAGAGGGCCTGCTATCCGACCGCACTCTGAGCCTGCTCGAGATCGGCACCGCCTATCAAGCCCTGGGTAATCTCGAAGAAGCCGACGAGTTCCTCCGCCAGGCCTGTGATCTCGCGAGCTCCCTGCACAACGCGGTCTATGAATCGACCTGCCTCTACCGGTGGGCCTTGCTCGATCGCGACCGGGGAGCCCTGGAGAGCGCTCTCGAAAAAATCCAGCAATCCATCGGCATCGTCGAGTCGGTGCGCAGCGGCGTCGCGAGCGACAAGCTGCGAACCTCGTTCTTCGCCACGAAGCGGGGCCATTACGAGCTTTACGTCGACCTGCTCATGCGGCTCGGCCGCAAGGAGCAAGCCTTCGAGGCCAGCGAGGGCGCCCGGGCCCGAGGGCTGATGGACCTGCTGGCGGAAGGGCGGATCGACGTGCGCCAGGGCATCGACCCGGACCTCAGGGAGAGAGAGGTCGACCTCGAGGCACGGCTGGCATGGCTCGGCCAGGCCGCGGCCAACCGCGATCCGATCCAGGCGGCCGACCTGCGGCGACAGATCCTCGAGGTCGAAGATGAGCTGGAGCGGCTCGAGGCCGAGATCCGCCAGCTGCATCCTCTCTACGCCGAGGTGCGCTACCCCAAACCGCTGGGCGCTGCGGCCGCGCAGAGACTTCTCGACGAGGAGACGGCTCTGCTCCAGTACTTCGTCAGCGAGGACAAGTCGTATCTGTTCGTGCTTACCAGCGAGGGCCTGACCAGCCACCAGCTGCCGCCTGCGGCCGACATTGCCGACCGTGTCAGGAAATTGCGCCAGCTCCTCGAAAGGCCGGGCTCCCTGGCCCTCAGCCGGTACCGGGAGGAGGCGCATTCACTTCATGAGACGCTGCTCGGCCCTGCCGCCGAAGTCCTGCGCCGCAAGCCGCACCTGTTGGTCTCGCCGGACGGAGCGCTCCATCTCCTCCCCTTCGAGGCCTTGCTCACCCGGCAGGACGCGAGCACCTGGAGCCGTCTGCCCTACCTGCTGCGCGAGCACGTGGTGTCGTACATCCCCTCGGCGAGCGTCCTCAGCAGCCTGCGAGCGGCTCGTCCGGAGACCTCGGCAACCCAGGCCAAGCAGCTCCTGGCGTTCGCGGATCCGATTTATGACGGCGAGCCGCAGGTCGCCACTAGCCGGGGCGCCGGACCTCGAGACACGGCCGTCCTCGCCCGGCTGCCGGAATCCGGGCGGGAGGTCAAGGCGATCGCGCAGCTCTTCCGCGACAGCGAGGTGGCGCTCTACCTGCGCGAATCCGCGACGGAGGCCAACGTCAAAGAAAACCCTTATCTGGAGAGCGCCCGGCGCATCCACTTCGCCACGCACGGCATGCTCGATGGCGTCCATCCTCAGCTCTCGGGGCTGGTCCTGACCCGGGACGGGCGCTCCAAGGAGGATGGTTACCTGCGGGTCCTGGAGATCTTCAACCTGAAGCTCAGCGCCGAGCTCGTAACCCTGTCCGCCTGCGAGACGGGGCTGGGGCAGGAGGTGCGGAGCGAAGGCATCATCGGGCTGACCCGCGCGTTTCTCTACGCCGGCGCCCGCAGCTTGCTGGTGAGCCTCTGGAAGGCAGCCGACATCTCGACACCCGACCTCATGGAAAGCTTCTATCGCCACCTCGGGGTCTCGGAAGCCAGGGCGGAAGCCCTGCGCGACTCCAAGATCGAGATGATCGAGGACGGCCCCTATGCACATCCTTATTTCTGGGCGCCCTTCGTTCTGGCGGGAAATCCTGGCAGACATGGATCGCTGTAACATCTTCCGGTCTCCGTCGCCCGTCAGAGTAACGACATTCGGCCGAGCCGGATCTCACGGCTCCCCACCAGCCCGATCACTACTTTGAAGGAGAGCGACATGGGCATCACTCGAGAGGTCGGAACCCAGGAGGTGGAGGGAGACAGCAGGGTCTATGTCCCGGTGGATCCCGATCCGAACTCCACGCAGACCCCAGACTCCGCAGCCACGGAGAACGCCGGCGCCGTCCAGGATGACCAGTGACCCGTAAAGGCCAGAGTATCCGTTGAACCTTGACACCAGTCCGAAAGGAGAGAGAGATGCCCCCCGAGACTACGAATGAACAGACCAACGGTGATACCAAGGTCTACGTCCCAGTGGACCCCGATCCCAACCGCTCGCAGGCCGTAGGGACGGCCCTTACGGCGGCCGGCTTCGTTGCCCTCGCTTCGGACCCTTCTACCGGCGACACCGTGGAGAGCGCCATGACGTTGATGGCCCTGCTCGCGGAGAGGGTCACGGCGACGCTCGCGATCCTGGGGATCGACACTTATGTCCTGGGACTCATCCTGGTAGGCGTCGGGACCCTCTTGAACATCTACAGCCTGGCCAAGCGCCCGCGCGAGCACTTCCTTTCCAAGGAGGAGCAGGTCCGGCGCCGGCAGGTCCAGACCGAGGACCCGTCGGTCCGACCCTCCCCGGCCTAACCTCGGCCGGCCGCGGCAAGAGCGGGCCCCGGTTCCCGGCGCAGGCCGGGCCGGGGCCGCCGTGTCCTCCCACGGTCCGGTCCTCTTGCGTATACTGCGGGGCGACGAAGGGAGGTACGGATGAAGAGAGCCGCAATCGTTGTCGCCCTGTGTGCCGCGCTGGCCTCGCCGCTTCTGGGGCATGAGGAGGAGCACGCCATGGAAGAGCTGGTGCCGGTGTTGAGCGTCCAGGGAGCGGGAGAGGCCCGGGTCGAGCCGGACGAGGCCACGGTCCGCCTCGGGGTGATGGCCCAGGCGAACACCGCCCGCGAAGCCCAGGAGCAGGTGAGCCGCACGGCCAACGCCATCCTGGAAGCGGTCCGGCGTCTGGGGGTCCAGCCGCAGCAGGTCCAGACCTCGGAGCTGTTCCTCGGACCGATCTACGGCCAGAACCGGCCGGAGGTCCAGTCGGAGCCGCGCATCACCGGCTACCAGGCCTCCAACGTGGTCTCGATCCGCCTGGAGAAGCTCGACCAGGTCGGGCCGGTGATCGACGCCGGGCTCGGCGCCGGCGCCAACCGCCTGGACGGCGTGGTCTTCGGGCTGCGCAACGACGCCGCGGCGCGGGCGCAGGCGCTCTCCGCCGCCGTCGCGGAGGCGCGGGCCAAGGCCCAGACC
>JBKKAU010000033.1:0-10993 GCA_046714475.1 Thermoanaerobaculia bacterium | reverse complement strand
CGTCTCCTCCGAGTCGAGGCCGCGCTCAGCCTTCTCGATGAGCGACAGGATGTCGCCCATGCCGATCATCCGCGAGGACATGCGCTCGGGATGGAACAGCTCGAGGTCGGCCGCCTTCTCGCCGATGCCCACGAAGCGGATGGGCACGCGGGCGACGGTGCGGATCGAGAGGGCCGCGCCGCCCCGGGAGTCGCCGTCCAGCTTGGTGAGGATGACGCCGGTCAGCGCCAGCGACTGCGAGAACTGCTCGGCGCTCTTGACCGCGTCCTGACCGGTCATCGAGTCGGCGACGAACAGCGTCTCGTCCGGGTTCAGGCGCGCGGCGAGCTGGCGGATCTCCGTCATCAGCGCCTCGTCGATGTGCAGGCGGCCGGCGGTGTCCATGATCACCACGTCGTGGCCGCGCTGGCGGGCGACCGAGAGCGCCCGGGAGCCCAGGTCGACCACCTGCTCGCCCGGCTCCGGCTCCAGCACCGGCACGTCGACCCCCATGCCGACCTGCCTGAGCTGCTCGACGGCGGCGGCGCGCTGCAGGTCGCCCGCCACCAGCAGCGGGTACTTGCCGCGCTTCTTGAGGCGCTTGGCGAGCTTGCCGGCGGTGGTCGTCTTGCCGGAGCCCTGGAGGCCGCAGAGGAGGACCACGGACGGACGGCCGTCGAGCTTGAGCTCCGCCCCCTCCTCGCCCAGCAGCGAGACCAGCTCGTCGCGGACGATCTTGACCACCTGCTGCGCCGGCGTGAGGCTCTGCAGCACCTCCTGGCCCAGCGCGCGCTCGCGCACCCGCTCGATGAAGGGCTTGACCACACGGAAATGGACGTCGGCTTCGAGCAGGGCGAAGCGGATCTGGCGCAGCGCCGCCTCCAGGGTCTCGGCCGAGACCGTACCCTCGCCCTTCAGATTGCGGAAGACGTCCTGGAGCTTACCCTGGAGACCGTCGAACATCGGAAACCTCAATCAGGTATAGAGATACGCACGATTTCGCCGGGAGATCGCGCGAGCACGGGATGGTACCACGCGGATAGATATACTCCCCCCATGGAACGACGCGCGAAGATCATGGCCACCTTGGGGCCGGCGAGCACGGACGAGGGGGTCCTCAGGGAGCTCATCCAGGCCGGCGTCGACCTATTCCGGTTCAACCTCTCCCACGGCACCCACGAAGAGCACCGCAAGACCTTCCACCTCGTCCGCCGCACCGCCGAGGCCGAAGGCTGTCACCTCCCGGTCGTCATGGACCTCATGGGCCCGCGCTACCGCCTCGGCAAGATCCCGGGGGAGCGCCGCCTCCTCGAACCGGGCGAAGAGCTCCTGCTCGGCACCGAGTCCGAAGGCATCGACCTGCCGGTCGACCCGGAGATCCTGGAGCACCTCGAAGCCGGCGAACGGGTCCTGATCGACGGCGGCCTGGTCGAGCTCCGCGTCGAGGAGAAGACAGGAGAGAGGGTCACGGCCCGGGTCGTCAACGGCGGCCCGATCCGCACCCGCAAGGGGATCAACCTCCCCGACACCTCGCTGCCTTTCGACATCTCGGAGAAAGACCGCGCCGACATCGCCTTCGCCATCGCCGAGGGGGCCGACTACCTGGCGGCGAGCTACGTCGGCGAGGCCTCCCACGTCGAGGCGTTGCGCCAGGTGGTCCTCCAGGCCGGCGGCCGTATCCCGATCATCGCCAAGCTGGAACGGGCGACCGCCATGGAGCACCTGGACGACATCACCGAGGCCGCCGACGGCCTGATGGTCGCCCGCGGCGACCTCGGCGTCGAGGTGCCGCTCCACACCGTGCCGGTCCACCAGAAGCGGATCGTCGCCGCCGGTCGGCGGGCCGGCAAGCCGGTGATCGTCGCCACCCAGATGCTGGAGTCGATGGTCGAGCAGCCGCGCCCCACCCGCGCCGAGGCGACCGACGTCGCCAACGCCGTCTTCGACGGTGCCGACGCCCTGATGCTGTCGGGCGAGACCGCCATGGGCAAGTACCCGGTCGGGGCCGTGCAGACCATGGCCCGCATCATCCTGGAAGCCGAGAAGTACGGCCGCGAGTGCGCTCCCGAGCGCTCGTCGATCACCCCGCTGGGCGACGTCCACGCCCGTCGGACCTTCGAGCTCGACCCGAGCTTCGCGGCGGAGGACAGCGAAGCCTTCCTGGACATCCCCGACCTGGTCTCGGCGGCGGCCGTCTACGCGGCCGAGCACCTCAAGGTGCGGCGCATCATCGCCTTCAGCCAGAGCGGCTTCACCGCCCGGCTCATGGCCCGCTACCGCCCCGCGGTGCCGGTGGTCGCCTTCACCCCGGACGTGCGGGTGGCGCGCCAGCTCCAGCTCGTCTGGGGCGTACGGCCGCTGGTCGCCGAAGCCGAGGTCGGCACGCTCGACGAAGTCGTCCAGCTCGTCCAGCGCCAGCTCCTCGCCGCCCACCTCGTCGAGCCCGGCGAGCGCGTCGTCATCCTCATGGGCCACCCCATCCGCGACAAGCCGCTGACCAACCTGATGCGGGTGCACCGCATCCAGGCGGTCTGAGAGTCGGAAGCCCTCTTGATCCCGCTCCGCGACATCAACCCGAACCACCACTCCAGGCTGCCGGCGGTCACGCTGCTGCTGATCGCCGCCAACGCGCTGATGTTCTTCTACGAGCTGTCGCTCGGCGAACGGCTCGAAGGGTTCGTGATGTCGGCGGCGTTCGTCCCGGCGCGGCTCTTCGACGGCGGCGGCGTGTCGCCGGGCGAGTGGGGACCGGAGATGCAGAGCGCCCTGCTCTCCATGTTCCTGCACGGCGGCTGGGGGCACTTCCTGGGCAACATGCTCTTCCTCTGGATCTTCGGCGACAACATCGAACACCGGCTGGGGCACGTCCGCTTCGTCCTCTTCTATGTCCTCGCCGGCTATGCCGCGACCTTCGCCCACGCCTTCTTCAACCCGGCGTCGACGGTGCCGGCGATCGGCGCCAGCGGCGCCATCTCCGGCGTGCTCGGGGCCTACCTCTTCCTCCACCCGAAGGCGCGGATCGTCACGCTGTTCTGGTTCTTCATCTTCATCCGCTTCATCGAGGTGCCGGCCCTGGTCTTCCTGCCGATCTGGTTCCTGCTACAGGTCTTCTCCGGCGTCGCCTCGCTCGGCGCTCCTGGAGCCGAAGGCGGCGGCGTCGCCTGGTTCGCGCACATCGGCGGCTTCGTGGCCGGCCCCCTGCTCCTGCTCCTCCTCGGCGGCTTCAAGAAACGTCCGGGGCACCGGTGATCCGTCGCCTCCGAGGGCGCGATGAATCGCGCCCCTACAGGAGATTTCGACGGATCGCGGCGGGGCTCGCCCTGCTGGCGGGGCTCGGCCTGGCGGACGCCTGCTGGATCGAGCCGCGCCTCTTCCTCTTCAGAGACGACGTCCGGATCCCGCTGCCGGCGCCGCCGCTGACCGTGGCCCACCTGAGCGACCTCCACATCTCCGAAGACCGGCCGCTGCTGCGCCGCCTGCTCGCCGAGGTCGAGGCCGCCCGTCCCGACCAGATCCTGATCAGCGGCGACCTGATCCGCGACCTGCCGCAGCCGGAGCGCCGCGCTCCGCACACCGCGGCGACCGCGGCCTTCATCGCCCAGCTCCGGCGCATCGCCCCCGTCCTCGCGGTCCAGGGGCACAGCGAGCACCAGGGGGACGTGATCGCCGGGATCGGCCGGGCGGGGCTCCGCTGGCTCTCCAACGAAGGGACCTGGATTGGAGAAAAAGACCGCGGCATCCTCCTCCTGGGGGTCAACCAGCAGGTGGGCTGGGACGAGATGGGCATCTACCCCTCCCCCTTCCGCCCCCTGGAGCGCCATGGCCGCCGGTACTACGGCGCCCGCTTCCAGGCGCCGTCGCGGAACCACTACAGCCACTACGACCCGCCGCCGGCCGGGCTCGCCGACGCCGGAGGCCCTCTCGCCTGGAGCGGCTACGAGGCGGTCTGCGACGTCTGGTTCGGGGACGAGGACGCGGCGGCGGCGCTGGTCGTCCACAGCCGCTACGTCCTGGGGGAGGACCGGCTGATCCGGCTGCGCCGCGTGCGGCCCGAGCACGGCCAGCCCGGCACCTTCTTCTTCGTCCCCCACGGCACCGCGCTCACCGGCGACATCGACACCGGCGTCGAGCCGGAGCCGGGCCGCTGGTACCGGGTGCGGGTGCGGACCGAGGTCGAGCCGGGCGTGGTGCGGGTGATGGCGCGCGTCTGGCCGGCCGACGGTCCCGAGCCGGCCGGCTGGCAGGCGCGGGCCGAAGACCGCTCGCCCACCCGGGTCGAAGCCGGCACGGTCGGGCTCTGGGCCTCCGGCGAAGGGGTCGTCCTCTATAGAGGCCTCGCGGTGACGGACCGTCAAGGCAGGGTGCTCCTGGAAAGACCGCTCACCGGCTCTCGAGAGCCGGAGGGTTTCCGCGAGGGAGCGCGGGGGACGCGCCTCGCCCTGGCGCTCGCCCGCAGCCCCGCCGTGCCGCCGGGGACGCCGACCGTGGTCCTCTCGCACGTGCCGGAGGTGGCGCGCGAGGCCTCCCGGCGCGGCCTCGAGGTGGTGCTCGCCGGGCACCCCCCCGGCGGCCAGGTGCGGCTGCCGCTCGCCGGCGCCCTGACCACCCGCACCCCTCTCGGCGGCCTCTACGACTTCGGCCGTTTCGAGTTCGCCGCCCCCAACCAGCGCGGCCTGACCACCCTCTTCCTGAACGGCGGCGTGGGGACGTCGATGATGCCCGTCCGCTTCTGGTGCCCGCCGCGGTGGGCGGTGGTGCGGCTGGGGAGAGAGAATTCAAGGTAGCGTTGTCCCGCTTTACCCCCCCTGGAGCACTTAATGGACGCAGCACGCAGCACTTTTCATCGGGCGCCCTGGATGCGGCCGTATCTGATTGCAGTACTTGTCTTTCTTTTTGGAGGAGTGTGCATGCCCATGCTGTCCCACCTTGCCCTGGCGGGCGAGTCCGAGCTCCGTGAAAACCTCAGCGACTTCCTGACTCTGGCGGAGCAAGAGCCCCGGGGCGATCACCTCGCCGCCCTGGTGGCGCGGATCGAGCGGGACCCTACCTACCAGCGCGCACGGGTCGCCAGGTTGCTCCACCGGCTCGAGCTCTGGGAGACCCGGCGGCCGGGCCGCCAGGACCTGCGCGTGCCGGTCGGCCATGGCCAGAGCCGGACCCTCACCCTGCGCATCCCCAAAGGCTACACGCCGGACAAGGCGTGGCCGTTGATCTACCTCCTTCATACCAGCGGCGGCGACGGGCCGTCCTTCCTGAGCTACGCCGACCAGATGCTCGGCCCCCGGGTCGAGGAGTTCGTGGTGGCGGCGCCGACCCACTACCGCCAGACCGGGCTCGACGCGCCGGCCCCCTTCACCGCCGACCACACCGCCATGCTGCGGGCGATCCGGCGGGCGGTCCACATCGACGGCGACCGCCAGTACGCGGTCGGCTACTCGCTGGGCGGCTACACCGCCTGGACCATCGCCTACCTGCACGCCGAAGAGGTGGCCGGAGCGGTGGCGATCGGCAGCACGTTCAGCGTCCCGCCCGCCGAGGACGGCGTCTGGAAGGCGGTGCTCCCGAACTTCGCCCACCTCCCCATCCTCCACGTCTGGGGCGGCCGGGACACCATGGACGTCCCCGGGCTCGACCTGCGTTCCAAGGGCTCGATGTCGCAGCTCAACCGCACGTTCCGCGAGCAGACCCAGGGGATGAAGCTGAGGATCCGCGACCACGAGGTCCCGGAGAAGGGCCACGGCGGGATTCTGCCGCCCAAGGGCCCGCTGGCCGAAGTGCTGGGCGCCCGCCGCGTCCACTACCCCAAGACCGTGGACCACACCTTCCGCCACGTCCACCAGGGCAAGGCCTACTGGCTGGAGGCGCACACCTGGGAAGGAGCCCACTGGGGCAAGGAGCACCCCAAAGCCCAGAAGCGCCCCGGCGAGACCGAGGCCCAGGCCTTCGGCCGCGCCATCCGTGAGACCCTGGGCCATCTCCAGGGCGAGATCCAAAGCCAGACGATCCAGGTCGAGACCCAGCACGTCGGCGAGCTGACCGTCTGGATCGGCGACGGCATGATCGACTGGGACCAGCCGGTCACGCTCCTGGTCGACGGCCGCAAGGTCTGGCAAGGCATCCTGGAGCCCGATCTCCACGTCTGCCTCGCCCAGGCCGCCCGCACCCGCGACTTCGACCGCCTGCGCTGGGCCGGCCTGCGGGTCGACGTCAAGCGGACCGTCAGGATCGTCACCGGCCGGACGGAGTTCCCGGCGCTGGTGCCGGGGTAGATCCACCAGGAGCGATGTGGGATAATCCAGCCATGGGTGATCCGGAAGCCTTCCTTCTGAGCGAGGAACAAAAAGCCGAACTGGACCGGCGGCTCGACGAGCTCGAACAGGAAGGGCCCGTGGGACTGTCGTGGGATGAGGCTGTTGACGAGATCCGAGTACGGCCACGGTGAGGAGCCATGTCCTTCGGCCCGCCGCCGTGGCCGACCTGCCGTGCATAGCTCAGCGGCGGCGCCACCGCCTGCCGCACTGGGGAGCGATGCGGTCCTTGACCTCCTGTTCATGGAACCGCACCACCTCACGGATCAAGGCTGCATCCTCAAGATGATGGGCGGCAAGCGGCTCAAAAATGCTAGGCGATGCATAGGATCTGTAGTCTGGGTGAAATGCCAAGCGCCTCAGGATTGCAGCTTTGGCCTTCTGGCTGGTCGCCTTTCGTAACCTGACGAAGTCCTTCTGAAGCTCGAACGCAAGCCGAGGAGCAGACGACTCGAAAGTAGGCTCACGACAGTAGTCATAGACGACGCTGGGGTCTACAGACTCGGCACCCGCATTGCGTACCATGTACGTACCCTCACCATCCGCTACTTCCAGGTCGACGCCACCCTGCCGATCAACTCGACCGATGATCCAAACGTCGGTACCGGGAGGGTAATCACTTAGAGCATATTTCCTGGAAATTGGCACCTTGGAACAATCGGGGCCGAGCCCGAAGAGACGGACCGTATACTCCTTTTTAACTGCAGCCTCATGAGAAGCGTAGACAAGCTCGCGAGCCCTGACGCTGATCCGCGCTGGCTCCTTATCTCCAGTTCCTTGCTCAAGACCTGCCACATCGGTGACCGTTCCCGTGAATACAACTTTATCGGGCTCAAGATCCAGCGGAACCTCAGGTGCCATTTCGCAACTGAAGCCCTCCTTCGCGCCAAGCAGCAGGACGATGAAAGTGGAGGCGATCTGATTGCAGCGAAACAACCTATGGATGCCTCTCTGGAACCAATGTTTTCGGCTACGCATAACGATCACTCCTCAGGCTTGAAGTTCGAAACATTCCCCACCCGCAACCATCGGCCATCCCGCTTCTCATAGAGCTCGATCCAGGCGCTAACGAACTCCATTGGCTGGACGGTCCCGTTCTCCGCGGTGTATGCGCCTCGGGCCTCGACCTGCGCGATCACCCAGCCGAGCGATCCGTCGGCCGAGACCTTCACGATCGGCGGAACACGGTCGCGATAGGTCGAGAAACGGACCTGCTTGAGATAGGGCCCGAGGACTTCTCTGCGCTCTGCCGTGGTCGGGTTTGAGATCTCACCGCGATTCGCAACGACATAATCGTCTGCTTCGGCCTCAAAGAGAAGCTCCACATCGCTTGCGAGGTGAGCGCGGAGGGCGTCTGCATGAAGCGTCAGGAGCTCCTCGGCATCGCTCTCGCGGCTGGCGGGTCCTGCTGTCGCGCATGACAGTGATACCAGGAGCAGCGTGAGGCAGAGCGTGAGCTGTACGGCGCTCAGGGGCCATTCATGTCGTTGCTTCATAGAGCTTGAGATCCTCCGCACCCAGACGCACCAGGCCCTTGAAGCGAAACCCCAGCTTCTCGAGCAGCTTGCCCGATGCGGAATTGCCTTGCGAGGTGATGGCCAGGATCTTTGAAAACCCAAGAACATCCCTGGCCCAGGACAGGACCGAGGACGAAGACTCGAAGGCATAGCCCTGGCCCCAATATTCAGCCAGGAAGGCAAACCCGATGTCCACGTGCTCCAACTCTCCCCGCTTGATCAGGCCACAGAGGCCGATGGGGATGGCACTTTCCTTGAGCTCCACCAGGAAGAGGCCGAAACCAAGCCGGCCGTACATCTCCACGGGTCCCTGCTGGATGTAGCCTCGAGCATCCTCCAGAGTCCTGACGCCCCGGTCTCCGATGTGCCGCAGCCACGCCGGCTCATTTACGAGGCGCAGAACGAACGCGGCGTCATCGCGGTTGAAATGCCGCAGGACCAACCGCTCTGTCTCAAGCACCTTCAGCGGGAAGCCCAGCCTTCGGCGAGCGAGTCCGGGGCGTGATCCACGACGAGGTTCGGCTCGATGCCGTGCTCCAAAAATACTTTCAAGCCGGCGAGCACGAAACTGAAGCCTCCGGTCGAGTCGAGAGCCGCCGCCACGGCCTTGTCCGCGTCGCCGCCGAAGCCCCAGTTTTTGACGGTGACGAAGGTCCGGTCCTCGCCTCTGGGCTCAAACGTCCATTCGACCGGGGTCGGGTCGTCGGGGCCGCCCCATTCCATGAGGATCCGACGGTTCTCTTCGACCGCCTTCACGTCGACCTCGGCGTGGACGCCGTACATCTCCCAGTCCCACCGGACCCGCTGGCCGGCTTCCAGCCGGCCGCTGCCCTTGGAGAACCAGAAACGGGAGGTGACGGCGGGATCGACCAGCGCCTCGAACACCTGCGCGACGGGCTTGCGGATGAGCATCTGCGCCTTGGCGACCGGCGGCTGGATTGTATTGGTCATGGTCTGCTCCTTCTGTTCGTGATCATTACGGGCTCGCGCCCGGGGGGCGTTCGCCGAGCGCCCTCATCAGGCTGCGCGCCGCCTCCTCGCGGCTGGTCTCGCCGCGGACGAAGGGGAGCCAGCGCTCTACCAGCGGCCGATGGAGGATCTCCCAGTCGCCGCGGAAGACATCGTTGGCGAACGGCTGGTAAGGACCCTCGCCGGCCGCCGCGAGAACCTGCCGTACCACCTCGCCGACGGTGACGAAGAGAAGGCCATGCCACAGGCTCTGGTGGACGCCGACCCCGGTCTCGCGGGACGCGGAGGCGAGCAGCTCCGCGATCGGGCCGCGGCGCGGCGAGACGAGCTCGTGGCTCGCCTCGTGGAAGACGCTCTCGAGGGCCGCCGCACCCTGGTATCCGGGATTGCGGCTGCTGATCTGGATGTGCGTCATCGCGCCGCGGAAATCGACGGTGTTGGCGCCGGCCCACCCCGTCGGCGTGGCGATCGAGACGGGGGACGATCTCGGCGATCCAGCGGCGGTTGACGGCATCCTGCTCCTCCCAGCGACAGGCGCGCCAGGCCGGGGCCGCCGCCCGCAGGAAGAGGAGGGCCAACCGGAGATCACGGCGATCGTCGTCGTCCAGGGAAATCTCGACACCGGTCCAATGGGCGCGAATGATCTCGCGCTCACGGCTGAAGTCACTGGTCGGGGCTATGGCCTCAGCGTAGTAGCTCACGGCAGCATCCCAGGCGCTGCGCTCCTCCTGGACGAGCGAGCCGAAGCAGCCACCCTCATGGAGGGGATCGGCACCCTTGGCCCGTCGCGCCGTCGCCGACGTCACCACGGCATCATAGAGGTTGAAGCCGAAATGCGAGTAGAAGGTGAACCACGGCGTCTGGAGGACCGCTTGCCGCGGGCCGAAATCGTCCGCGGCGACTCCGGAAGCGGCTTCGCCCGAGCGGGTAGCCGGCGCGGCGGGGCCTTGCTCCGCGGGGGAGCTCGCCGCGGCGAGCATCACGAGCGCGTACAGGACGAGCAGGAGTCTCATCGCATTTCCTCCACCTGAACCTGAGCGGCTGCCCGTGTGCGAACACCGGCGCCGTCCGCCGCAGCGAAGATTATCCGACACTGCACAGATAGCCGAGCCACAAGGCTGCGACCACAGTGCCGAGAGCCGCCATGAGTGCCGTCGCAAGGACGGGAGCGACTCGCCGGTCGAGCTCGACGACAAGCTGCCGCGGATAACTGCGAAGAAACACCGCGTAAGCGCCGTAGGCCAGGAGCATCCCCGCCACCACGTCGAGGACGTAGTGTTGTTTGGTGAAAAGCGTCGAGACCGCAACGAGGAGAGCGGAGATCACCGCCGCGGCTCCGACGCCACGATGAAGGCGGGAGCACGTGAGCGCCGAGACGAAGGAGTGGGCTACGTGGAGCGACGGGAAGCAGTTGTACGGCGGGTCGGCCGAGTAGAGGAACCGCAGTCCCCAGGCGCCAAAGCTCTCGCCGATCACCTCGTCCGGTCGCGGCGCCAGCGTCGGGTAGGCGAGGAAACAGAGGTAGGCCGCGATCCACACAACCAGGTATGCCCACACGGTGCGCCGAATATGCTCGTCGTCGCGTACGGACAAGACCGGGAGCAGTATCAGGAAGAGATACAGCGCTCCGTACACCAAGGCCCAGTCGGGCTTCAGGGGGATGAGGCGGTCCAGAGGCAACTCGGGGACGTGCGGCGCGCGGTCGACCGCCATATTGGGAATGAATACGTAGAGGGGTACCAAGGAGACGAGCACCACCATCGGAGCCGTTACGCGGTAAGGCCTTGTCAGCATCGCAACGACCATGCTCCAACGGGCCGCGAGTTTTTCTGGATCGCGCACGACTTCTCCGAGCGGGCTGAAGCCCCAGTTCTTGACGGAGACGGCACTTGGAGAGTGCTCTGTCAATGGCCCGAAGTATACCTCCGGATGCGCTCTCGACGGCAAAGGATTTACGCTTGACTTACTCCGCACCCTCTTTATAGGATCATACCGCATGGACGCGATCTTTCGCGCCAACCCGTAAACGCAGTCCGCAGTTAGAGAGAGCGTGATTCGACCGGAAGGAACCGCACAGCCGTCCTGACAACCCGCTGTCTTAGAGGGTGTAGACAAAACAAAACAATTATGGTCTGCTCTGCCGAAGCCGAGGAGCCAGGAAATGAGCAAGGGCAAGGCAGGCAGACCAGCGTCGATTCAGGGCGAGCATCTCGTTGCGTT
>JBKKAU010000032.1:0-6752 GCA_046714475.1 Thermoanaerobaculia bacterium | reverse complement strand
CCCGAGGCCACCGCGGCCGAGGAGCGGACCCCGGACACGCCTTCGGTGCCGCCCGCGCCGTCGCAGACCCTGCCCGAGCCGAGCGGCGGCCCGCTGCCGGTGCCGCCCAGCTCCGGGATCCCGGGCGCCGGCCCCGACCGGATCGACTTCCAGCTCCAGTTCCCCGAGGACCAGGGCGGCGGCAGCGCCGCCGGCAGCGCCGGCTCGCTCGAGTACAAGCGCGACGACTACGCCGTGCTCACCGGCGGCGTCCAGATCCGCTACCAGGACGTCGACCTCAAGGCCCGGGAGGCCGAGATCGACCTCGACACCAAGATCATCAAGGCGCGCGGCGACGTCGTCATCGACCAGGCCCAGCGCCGGCTCACCGGCGAGACCGCCGAGTACGACCTCGACACCAAGACCGGCACCCTCACCCAGGCGACCGCCCACGTCCATCCCGACTACTACTTCAGCGGCGCCGAGGTGTCGAAGATCGACGACGACGTCTACACCGTGACCGACGGCGTCTTCACCTCGTGCAGCCAGGAGGTGCCGGACTGGAGCTTCCGCCTCGGCACGGCGCGCGTCGAGGTCGAAGGCTACGCCCGCGTCCACGACGCCTCGATGCGCGCCAAGGGGGTGCCGGTCTTCTACACCCCCTACATCCTCTGGCCGGCCAAGACCGAGCGCTCCTCGGGCCTCCTCATCCCCAACATCGGCTACTCGGACCGCCGCGGCAGCCAGCTCGGGCTCGCCTATTACCAGACGCTGGGCCGGAGCTACGACACCACCGTCCACCTCGACCTCTACAGCCAGAGCTACATCGGCCTCGGCGACGAGCTCCGCTACCGGCCGAGCGAGGGGACGCGCGGGCAGTTCATCGGCTACCTCGTGCGCGACCCCGAGGACTTCGTCGACGAGGAGTGGCGCTGGAAGGTGGAGTGGAACCACGAGACCAACGACACGCTCCCTTGGGGCATGCGCGGCGTCGTCACCTACCAGGAGTTCTCGGATTTCGATTTCTTCCGCGACTTCGAGCGCGACTTCGACCGCAACACCCGCCGGTTCACCGACAGCCGCGCCTTCATCACCGGCAACTGGGGGCCTCACCTCTTCACGGCCCTGCTCAACGACCGGGAGACGTTCTTCACCGACGAGATCATCCAGCAGCTGCGCCTCCCCGAAGTCGAGTACCGCCTGCGCTCGACCCGGCTCGGCCGCACGCCGCTCTACCTGGAGGTCGAGAGCTCGGCCTCCTACCTCGACATCGACCAGCGGCAGTACTCGGGCAGCTATGGGCGCGTCCATGCCGCCCCCGAGCTGTCGCTGCCGATCCGCTCCTTCCCCTGGCTGAACCTCAAGCTGAGCGGCGGCGGACAGATGACCTTCTACTCGGACAGCCTGGACGAGACGGGGGACGACTTCGACGGCGAGGCCCTGACCCGCGTCCTCCCCTTCGCCCGCGCCGAGGTCATCGGGCCGTCGTTCTCGCGCATCTTCGACCGGGCCGCCGGCGGGTTCAGCCGCTTCAAGCACGTCATCGAGCCGCGCTGGACCTACAACTACCAGCAGGAGTTCGACCGCGACCGGGAGATCCCGCAGTTCGACGAGCTCGACCCGCTCGGCTCGGCCAACTCGGGCCGGCTCGTGCTCGCCAACCGCGTGCTGGGCAAGCCCACGGACGCCCGCCAGGGGAGCGCGAGAGAGATCTTCCTCTTCGAGCTCTCCCGGGTCTACGACTTCGACGACGAGGCCCGCAGGGCAGGGGGGCGCCAGCGGTTCTCGCAGGAGGACCTGCTCGACGCCCTGGTGCGGTTCAACCCGACTTTCCGGACCAGCCTCAAGGCCGAGGCCTCCTACGACACGGCAGCTTCCGGCCTGGCGGGGACCGCGTTCACCGGCAACCTCGGCCTGCCGCGCGGCGACACGCTCGGCCTGACCTGGTACACCCGGTACCAGCCCACCACCGGCGAGACGACCCAGAGCCAGATCCGGCTGTCGGGGAACCTGACCCTCATGCCCAACAGGCTTCAGATCCAGGGGCAGGTCAACTACGATATCGAGCAGCAGTTGCTCCAGCAGCAGATCTACACCCTGAACTGGTCGGCGCAGTGCTACGGGTTGCGCATCGAGATGCGCGACTTCCGGGCCGATCAAGGGGCGATCCGCAGGCGTGACAAGGACTTCCGCTTCGCGCTCAGCTTGAAGAACGTCGGCACGTTCCTCGACCTGAACAGCCGCAGCACGTCCGAGGTGGAGCCTTAGAGGCCTGTCACCCGGTCCGATTCCGTTTCGTGGGAGATTCGATGAAGGGTCTGATCCTGTCCGGGGGCAAGGGAACCCGCCTGCGCCCTCTGACCTACACCTCCGCCAAGCAGCTCGTGCCGGTCGCCAACAAGCCGGTGCTCTTCTTCGCCATCGAGTCGATCGTGGCGGCGGGGATCACCGAGATCGGCATCGTCGTCGGCGACACCCGGGAGGAGATCCGCGGCGCCGTCGGCGACGGCTCCCGCTTCGGCGCGCGCGTCACCTACATCGAGCAGGACGCGCCGCGCGGCCTCGCCCACGCCGTCATGATCTCCCAGGACTTCCTGGGCGACTCGTCCTTCGTCATGTACCTGGGCGACAACCTGATCGCCGGCGGCATCACCGAGTTGGTGGACGAGTTCCGCCAGGCCGGGTGCAACTCCGAGATCCTGCTCGCCGAGGTCCCCAACCCCGAGCAGTTCGGCGTCGCCGAGCTGACCGCCGACGGCAAGGTCCGGCGGCTGATCGAAAAGCCCAAGGAGCCGAAGAGCAACCTGGCGCTGGTCGGCGTCTACATGTTCGACCCCCACATCTTCGAGTCGGTCCACCGCATCCGCCCCTCGGCGCGCGGCGAGCTCGAGATCACCGACGCCATCCAGGACCTGATCGACCGCGGCCTCTCCGTCCACCCGCACATCGTGCGCGGCTGGTGGAAGGACACCGGCAAGCTCGAGGACATGCTGGAGGCCAACCGCATCGTGCTCGAAGGGCTGGAGGTCCGGCGCGGCGCCCACCTCGACAAGCTCGGCCGGGGCAGCCGCGTCGAGGGGCGGGTGCAGATCGGCGAAGGCGTCGAGATCATCGACTCGCTGGTCCGCGGCCCGGTGGTGATCGGCGACGGCGCCCGCATCGAGCACACCTTCATCGGCCCCTACACCTCGATCGGCGAGCGCTGCCAGCTCGTCGGCTGCGAGATCGAGAACTCGATCGTCCTCGCCGACAGCGAGATCCGCGACATCCCGATGCGCATCGACGGCTCGCTGATCGGCCGCAACGTCCGCATCTGCAAGACCGACGACAAGCCCAAGGCCTACCGCTTCATGGTCGGAGACAACTCCGAGGTCGGCGTTACGTGAGCCCCATGCGGGCGCTGATCCTCGGCGGCACCGGCATGCTGGGCCGGGCGGTGGTCCGGGAGGCCCGCGGGCGCGGCTGGGCGGCGCTCGCGCTGTCCCACAAGCAGGCCGACGTCACGGACCGCGACCGCCTCTTCTACTGGATCGACTCCTTCCGTCCCGACCTGGTCGTCAACTGCGCCGCCTGCACCCAGGTGGACGCCTGCGAGGGCGAGGGCCGGGAGCGGGCGTTCGAGGTCAACGCCGCCGCCGCCGGCCATGTCGCCGCGGCGGCCGGACGGGCCGGGGCGCGCCTGCTCCACGTCTCGACCGACTACGTCTTCGACGGCACGGCCCGCGAGCCCTACCGCGAAGGCTCCCCCACCGCGCCGCTCTCGGTCTACGGCCAGAGCAAGCTCGACGGGGAGCGCCGGGCGCTCACGCACCCGCGCGCCCTGGTGGTGCGCACCAGCTGGCTCTTCGGCCCGGGCGGCCCCAACTTCGCCGCCACCATGGTGCGGCTGATCGAGTCCGGCAAGCTGCCGCTGCGCGTCGTCGCCGACCAGGAGGGCTGCCCCACCTATACGCCGTTCCTGGCGCAGGCGCTGCTCGACCTCGCGCCGCTTCCGGTCACCGGCGTCGTGCACTACCGCAACCGGGAGCCCGTCTCCTGGTACGCTTTCGCCTCCGAGATCGCGCGGCTCTGGCACGGCCCCGCCAGCCCCGCTGGAAACATCGCGGTGGTGCCGGTCACCACCGCGGAGTTCCCGCGGCCGGCGCCGCGGCCGGCGTACTCGGTCCTGGACGTAACACATTTCGAAACTCTGGCGGGTCGGCGGGTCGAGCCCTGGGAGTGGGGGCTGGTGGAATACCTCGCCACGATGAGACGACGAGATCGACGAGATCGATGAGATCGAAGAGATAAGGGAGACTGCAATGAGGGCTTTGATCACTGGCATCACCGGCTTCGCCGGATCGCACCTGGCGGAATACCTGCTGGCCGAGCACCCCGGCGTGGAGGTCTTCGGCACCTATCGCTGGCGCAGCCGCATGGACAACATCGAGCACCTGCGGTCCAAGGTGAAGCTCCTGGAGGCCGACCTGCGGGACTACACCTCGATGCACGCGGCGCTGGAGCGCTCGCGGCCGGACTTCATCTTCCACCTCGCGGCGCAGAGCTTCGTGCCGTCGAGCTGGACGGCGCCCAACGAGACGCTCACCACCAACGTCTCCGGCCAGACCAACCTCTTCGAGGCCATCCGCGCCCTCAAACTGGACCCGGTGGTCCAGATCGCCTGCTCCTCGGAGCAGTACGGTCTGGTGCTGCCCGACGAGGTGCCGATCAAGGAGACCAATCCGCTGCGGCCGCTGTCGCCGTACGCCGTCTCCAAGGTCGCCCAGGACTACCTTGGCTACCAGTACTTCCAGAGCTACGGCTTGAAGGCGGTCCGCACCCGCGGCTTCAACCACACCGGACCGCGGCGCGGCCAGGTCTTCGTGACCTCCAACTTCTGCAGCCAGGTGGCCGCCATCGAGCTCGGGCTCCAGGAGCCGGTCATCCGCGTCGGCAACATCGAGGCCATCCGCGACTTCACCGACGTGCGCGACATGGTGCGGGCCTACTGGCTGGCGGTCAACCACGGCAAGCCGGGCGAGGTCTACAACATCGCCACCGGCCACGGCATCCGCATCAGCGAGATGCTCGACCGGGTGATCGCCCTCGCCAACGTCGAGGTCAAGATCGAGGTCGACCCCGAACGCCTCCGCCCCTCCGACGTCGAGATCCTGATCGGCGACAGCTCCAAGTTCCGCGCCGACACCGGCTGGGAGCCGCGCATCCCGTTCGACCAGACGCTGCGCGACCTGCTGGCCTACTGGCGGGAGACGCTGGCGAGCCGGAAGCGGAGCAGCTGATTTGTCGTCCTTCCATGTCCTGATCACCGGCGTCAGCGGCTTCGTCGGCGCGCGCCTGGCGCGCCATCTGCTCGACCGCGGCGACCGGGTGAGCGGCACCTGCCTCGACGTCCGCCCGGGGCTCGACGGGGTCGACCTGCACGAGGTCGACCTCCTCGACCGCGACCGGCTGGCGGGCGTGGTCCGGGAGGCCGCGCCCGACGTCGTCATCCACCTGGCGGCGCTCTCCCACGTCGGCGAGTCGTGGACGCGGATGCCCGAGTACTTCCAGGTCAACGTCCTGGGGACCGAAAACCTGCTCGACGCGGCGGACGCCGCCGGAAGCCGTCGCGTGCTCCTCGCCTCCAGCGCCGAGGTCTACGGCGTCGTGCCCGAGGAGCGCCAGCCGATCCGCGAGGAGGAGCCGCTCTCGCCGCGCACCCCGTACGCCCTGACCAAGGCGGCGGCCGAGCGCTTCGCCCTGGCGCGCGGCGCCGTCGTGCTGCGCGCCTTCAACCTGGTCGGCCCCGGGCAGGCCGCGAGCTTCGCGCTGCCGGCCTTCGCCAACCAGCTGGCCGATATCTCCCGGGGATCGCGCGGCCCCCACGGTGACGCCGAGCCGGTGCTGCGGGTGGGCAACCTTTCGGCGCGGCGCGACTTCGTCCACGTCGACGAGGGCGCCGCCGCCTTCCGCCTGCTGGCCGAGAAGGGCGAGCCCGGCGAGGTCTACAACGTGGCGAGCGGCCAGGCCGTGTCGATCGGCGAGGCGCTCGACCGGCTGATGGCGGTCTCCGGCGTCGAAGCCCGGGTCGAAGCCGACCCCGAGCGCATGCGGCCGCTCGACATCCCGCTCCTGATGGGCGACGCCAGCCGTCTGCGCGCCCTCGGCTGGCAGCCGCGGCGGGGTCTGGACGACGCGCTGGCGGACCTCTGGCGCGATCTGGTCTAGAATCCCTCTCTCAAAGGTCATCATGAAGGTCCTGGTCACCGGCGGCACCGGCTTTCTCGGTCGCCGCATCGTCTCCGAGCTGGCGCCCCGCCACGCCGTGCGCCTGTTGGTGCGCCCTACCGCCTCGCGCGAGCGGTTCCCGGCCGGCGTCGAGTTCGCGGCGGGCGACGTCACCGACCGGGCGAGCCTCGACCAGGCCTTCGCCGGCTGCGACGCGGTCGTGCACGCCGCGGCGCTGGTCAAGATCCTGGCGCCCGGCGAGCAGTTCGACCGCGTCAACGTCGGCGGCATCAACAACGTCCTCCAGGCGGCCGAGGCGGCGGACACCATCGGGAAAGTGGTCTACGTGTCGAGCTTCATCGCGCTCGGGCCGACGGAGATGGGCGAGGCGGGCCCCGGCGGCGTCCTCGATGAGTCCGCCGAGGTGCGCGACCGCGCCTGGATCAACCACTACGAGCGCACCAAGGCGCTGGCCGACCGCCGCGCCCGCCAGGCCATCGCCGAGGGGGCGCCCGTGAACGTCGTCTACCCCGGCGTGATCTACGGCCCGGGCGAGCTGACCGAGG
>JBKKAU010000031.1:0-1096 GCA_046714475.1 Thermoanaerobaculia bacterium | reverse complement strand
AAAGAAGGGCGCCCTCCGGGCTACCCTCCCCCTTCTCGTTGCCAAAGTTAACGCCTATGGGGGCTCGTCCCCTCCCGGGCGGGGACAAGCTCCGCCCCTACATAGAGGTTTGATGGAAACTCTTAGTACTATTCGCTACCGATGACGGCGCCCCGCGTTCGCACTCTGGCGGTGCTCGGCCTCCTCCTCGCCGGGCTGGCCTTGCGGATCGCGCTCGCCTTCCCGGCCCACAAGTACGTCGCCGACGCGGACTCCCTGTTGACCGGGATGCGGGCCTTCCAGGTGATGCGGGGGGAGACTCCGGTCTTCTTCTCGAGTGTCCGCATCGGCTCGATCGAGCCGCATCTGGCGGCGGCGGTCTTCCTGGTCTTCGGCGCCTCGCGGGCTACGCTGGCCGTGGTCCCGGTCCTCTTCGGCTTCGCCCTGCTTCTGGTCCTCTACGGCCTCTACCGCGAGCTCTTCCCGCCGGGCGTGGCCTTGACGGCGCTGGTCTTCCTCGCCCTGCCCTCCCCCGCCTTCGTCTCCTGGACCTACATGCCGAACGGCTATCCCGCCACCCTCTTCCTGTGCGGCGCCATCCTCTATACAGCCGCGCTGCTGCAGCGACGGGGGCCGAGCGCCGCGCGGGTCGTCCTCTTCGGGATCGCCGCCGGGCTCGGCTGGTGGCAGTCGTTCCAGACTCTGGGCGCGTCCGGCGCGGCTCTCATCTGGCTGCTCTGGACCCGGCCCGAGCTGCGGCGCCGGCCGCGCCTGTGGGCGATCGGCCTGGCCGGCTTCGCCCTCGGCGCGTTCCCCTGGATCGCCTATAACGTCGTCCTGCCCCTCGACAGCTTCCGGGACAACTTCGCCGCTCAACCGGCGCAGGGGATCGAGTCCGTCGCCGCCAACGCCCACTACTTCCTCACCTACAGCCTGGCGGAGGTCGTGACGCCGGTGCGGGAGGCCTGGACGGAGATGCTGGACGACCCGGCCGCGGACCTCCACGATCTGCTGCGGCTCCCGGTGCGTCTCCTCTTCGCGGCCTCGGCCCTGCTGTTCCTCGCCGCGCCGGCGGTGAGACGGCGGGCCGGCTTCCCGGCGTGGCTCCTCTTCGTCC
>JBKKAU010000030.1:0-1834 GCA_046714475.1 Thermoanaerobaculia bacterium | reverse complement strand
TGGCGTCCCTCGACCCGCGGCGGACGATCGAACGGGCGCGGCGCCGGCAGGCGCCGCAGGCCCTCGGCGTCGAAGGGCCGCCCGCCTACTCCGTGCCCACGGTGCTGTCGCAAGAGGCGGTCGCGGTCCTCCTCGACCTGCTCAACCGCTACGCCCTGTCGGCCGACGCGTTCCACCACGGGGCATCGCTGCTGCGCGGCAACCTGGGCAACCCGGTCTTCCACCGCGCCGTGAGCCTGCGCGACGACCCGACCGATCCGCGCGGCCTCCCCTTTCCCTTCGACATCATGGGCTGGACCACCCGGCCGGTGGACATGATCGAGGAGGGGGTGCTCCTGACCCCCGCCGTGGACGAGCGTCTGGCCGCCGAGATCGGCCGTCCGCCCACGCCGCACCGGGTGGGGCCGGACGAGTCGATCGCCACCCACCTGTTCCTGCGCCCGGGGCCCCTCTCCGAGGAGGAGCTGGCCCGCATCGCGGGGGACGGGATCTGGATCGGAGGGCTGGAGCCGATCGAGTGCTTCGACGCCCAGGCGCTGCGCTTCCGGGCGGTAGCGCGCGGCGTGCGCCGGGTGGCGGGCGGGGTCCTCGGCCGCGCCCTCCCCGACCTGGTCTGGGAGGACAGCCTGGGCAGCGTCCTCGCCCGGGTGCGGGCGGTAGGCGGGGAGCCCGCGGTGATCGCCACCCGGGAAGGTTTCCTGGGGGCGATCACCACGCCGGCGCTGGCGGTCGCAGCGGGCGAGGACGTCGCGGAGCTGCGGCCGCTCAGGGAGTGAAGGTCATTCCCAGATCTTGACCTCGAAACGGCCGTTGGAGTCGGCGGCCCCGCGGTACATCCCCTCGGAGTTGAAGACCAGCGCGATCGAGCCGTCGCGGGCGACGCCGATCACCCCGCCGTCGCCCGGCTGGAGCTTCTGGTGGATCACCCGCTCGGCCGCCTGCTGCAGCGACAGGCCGCCGTACTCCATCATCGCCGCGATGTCGTGCGCCACGGTGTGCTTGATGAACTCCTCGCCGTGGCCGGTCGCCGAGATGGCGCAGGTGCGGTTGCTGGCATAGGTGCCGGCGCCGATCACCGGTACGTCGCCCAGGCGTCCGAAGCGCTTGTTGGTCATGCCGCCGGTCGAGGTGGCGGCGGCCAGGTTGCCGTGGCGGTCGAGCGCCACCGCTCCGACCGTGTCCCGGTCCTTCTCCGCCGCTTCCTGACGCTCCTTGCGCAACGCCTCCTGCCACTGCTCGCGCCTCTTGGGGGTGGAGAAGTAGCTGTTCTCCACCCGCTCGGCCTTCATCTCGGTGGCGAACTTCTCGGCCCCCTCCCCCACCATGAAGACGTGCGGCGAGCGCTCCTTCACCATGCGGGCGAGCGAGATCGGGTTCTTGACCGTGCGCAGCCCCGCCACCGAGCCGCACGAGAGGTCGCGGCCGTCCATAATCGCGGCGTCGAGCTCGTGCGTGCCCTCGTGCGTGAAGACCGCCCCCTTGCCGGCGTTGAACAGCGGGTCGTCCTCGAGGACGCGCACCACCTTCTCGACCGCGTCGAGGCTGGTGCCGCCCGCGGCGAGCACGTCGCGCCCTACGGCGAGCGCCTGCGAGAGGGACTTGAGGTAGGCGTCCCGCTCCGCCTCGCTGATCGACTTGGGCATCACGCCGGCGCCGCCGTGGATAGCGAGCGCCCAGGACGGAGCGCCCTCGCGGCGCAGGACGACCTCGGCCCGGCCGCCCTCCTGGGTTTGACCGGCGGCGGCGAGGAGGAGGAGCAGAGGGAGCAGCAGGAGTCGGTGGAGAGTTCTCATGGAGAGGATTCTAGCCCCCCTGGGTACGCGGGCGTCCCGCC
>JBKKAU010000029.1:0-5577 GCA_046714475.1 Thermoanaerobaculia bacterium | reverse complement strand
CGTCGCCCGCACCTCGGCGGCCATGCCGTTGTGGGCGGACCCGGCGATCTGCGAGAGGGTCTTCTCGGGGACGATCTCGAACACTACCCGGTGCCGCGAGCAGAAATCCTCGATCTCGTCGCGCCGCCGGCCAGCCCGGGAGGCCGAGACCAGCACCCGCGCCACCTCATGCGGCCGGTGGCGCAGCGCTTCGCGGACGGGGTGGTAGCCGTAGAGGAACATGGGGGTATAGAGCCCCCTTCAGATCTCCATGATCTGCTGCTCTTTCTTCTCCAGGGCCGACTGGACCTCGCCGATGAAGCGGTCGTGGAGCTTCTGGACCTCGTCCAGGCCGCGGCGCTCGTCGTCCTGGCTGAGGGCCTTGTCCTTCTCCATCTTCTTGAGCTTGTCGTTGCCCTCGCGGCGCGCCTGACGGACGCCGTTGCGGGCGTGCTCGGCCAGGTCGTGCGCCTTCTTGGCGATCTCCTTGCGGCGCTCCTCGGTCAGCGGCGGCACCGGGATGCGGATGACCTTGCCGTCGGACGACGGGTTCAGCCCCACCGTCTTCATGATGGCCCGCTCGATCGCCGGGCTCTGGCTGGGGTCGTAGGGCTGCGCGATGATCAGGGTGGCGTCGGCCACCGACAGGTTGGCGAGCGCGTTGAGCGGCGTCGGAGTCCCGTAATACTCGACGGTCACCCCTTCCAGCAGCGACAGCGTCGCCCGCCCGGTACGCAACTGCTTGAGCTCGTGGTGGAAGTGATCGAGCGCGTGCTTCATCCGCTGCTCGACCTCCTGGAACACCTCTTTCATGGGTCCCTCCTCGCGCGAAAGGCCGGTCCCGGCCGGAGAAAAATCTTCTACCGGCCGGCCGAGAGCTGTCAAATCATGAAGTTGCGGTCTGCTCGCCGCTCTCTGCGAAAGCCTCGACGCCGGGGACGATCACCTCCTGGGCCGCGTCCCGCCACGGCACGTCCGGCAGCGGGAACGGGTTGACGCCGCCCCGGCCCTCCACGGGCGGGCTGAACGTCGCCTTGCCCGTAGTGTAGTCGGCGCTCGCCCAGTAGCGGGGTTTGAGCACCGGGAAAAAGTCGAACCAGGCCTGATGGCCGTCGTCGCTGCGCAGCACGTGCATGGGCTGGGCCAGGCGGGGCAGGTCCGCCCGACCGACCGACCGGATCCCGCCGAGATCGTCCTTCATCTTTTCGAGCAGGATCCGCACGGCCCAGGCGGGAGACGACGGGCGGCCCTGCCACCAGGGGCCGTTTGGCTTTCTCGCGCCCGGGGTCGTCAGGGGCAGCTTGCGCCCGAGCTGATAGACCACGTCGCGCACGCGGTTGATCTCCTGCCCCTTTCCGGACCGCGCCGAGGGGCCCTTGATCTCCCCCCGCGGCGTGCTCAGCAGGTCCCAGAGCGCGAACTCCCCCTGCCACCAGAGGGCCGTCTCCCGCAGCAGTTCCGCGTCCTTCTTGCGGAGCGCGAAGATCCGCGCCGCGGCGCCGCTCAGCCCCCACATCCAGTAGTGGGAGCAGGTCAGCGCCTCGTCGGCCCGGCCCCGGGAGGCGGTGTAGTGCCCGTACCGGCGCTGCTCCCGGAAGAAGTCGAGCAGCAGACCGCGGGCCTCCTGCCGCTCGGCCGGCTTGCCCTGGCCGCGCAGCACCGCCCAGCCGTAGTACCAGCACCGCCAGAGGAACTTGTGGTTCGGCGAGCCCTGGGTGCCACCCCCGGGATTGGGCCGGGCGACAGGCCGGCCGTCGATGAGCGCGATCACGGCGTCGCCGTAGGGTCTTTCGTTTCCCATCGTCGGAGGCGCCGCCGGACCGGCCGGCGCCCAGTCTCCTAGCCGCGCACGACGGAGCCGACCCGCTCGCCGCAGATCACCCGCCGGATGTTGCCGGAGGTCATCATGTCGAAGATGGCGATGGGCAGCTTGTTGTCCCGGCAGAGGCTGATGGCGGCGGTGTCCATCACCATGAGGTTCCTCTCCAGGACCTCCTGGTAGGTCACCTCGGCGATGAACTCCGCGTTCGGGTCCTTGTGCGGGTCGGCGCTGTAGAGGCCGTCGACCTTGGTCGCCTTGAGCAGGATGTCGGCGTGGATCTCGTTGGCGCGCAACGCCGCCGCGCTGTCGGTGGTGAAGTAGGGGTTGCCGGTGCCGGCGGCGAAGATCACGGCGCGCCCCTTCTCCAGGTGGCGGATCGCCCGCCGCCTTATGAACGGCTCGGCCACCTCGCGGATGTCGATCGCGGTCTGCACCCGGGTCTCGACGCCGCGCTTCTCCATGGCGTCCTGGAGGGCCAGGCCGTTGATCACCGTGGCGAGCATCCCCATGTAGTCGCCGGTCACCCGGTCGATGCCGCGGTGGCTCGCCGCCAGCCCGCGGATGATGTTGCCGCCGCCGACGACGATCGCGATGCCCACGCCCTGGGGGTGGACGTCGCGGATCTCGTCGGCGATGGCCGCCACCACGGTCTCGTCGAGGCCGAAGGGCTTGTCGCCCATCAGCGCCTCGCCCGAGAGCTTGAGCACAACCCGCTGGTAGGCCGGTTTGCCCTCCTCCATCAGTTCCCCGCTGCCTGGGCCATCACCTCGGCGGCGAAGTCGTCCTGCCGCTTCTCGATACCCTCGCCGAGCTTGAAGCGCACGAAACGCCGCACCTGGATGTTCTCGCCGATCTTGGCGACCTTCTCGGCGATCATCTGGCCGATGGTCTGGTCCGGGTTCTTGACGAACGGCTGCTCCATCAGGACGAACTCGGAAAAGTACTTCTCGATCTTGCCGTCGACGATCCGGTCGACGACGTTGGCCGGCTTGCCCGAGGCGAGCGCCTGGTCGCGGAAGATGGCGCGCTCGCGCTCCAGCACGTCCTCGGTGACCTCCTCGCGGCGGACGGCCCGCGGCTCGGCGGCGGCGATGTGCATCGCGATGTCGCGCACCAGCTCCTGGAACTGGTCGGTGCGGGCCACGAAATCGGTCTCGCAGTTGACCTCGACAAGCACGCCGATCTTGCCGCCGCCGTGGATGTAGGAGCCGACGACGCCCTCGGCGGTGATGCGGCCGGCCTTCTTGGCGGCCGCCGCGAGCCCCTTCTTGCGCAAGAAGTCGACCGCCTTCTCGAGGTCGCCACCCGTCTCATTCAGGGCGTTCTTGCAATCCATCATCCCGGCGCCGGTGCGCTCCCGGAGCTGCTTGACCATCTGAGCGGTGATTTCTGCCATGGTGAACCTTCTCTCCTTCGGCGAGCCGCGAGGGGCTCGGTCTTCATACGAGCTGACGAGCTCGGAATCGTGCGGATAAAAGAAGAGGTCAGATCGACGCGGGTTCGACTGACCTCTTCTCCGAAGCGCCGCCCCGGTCGGAGCGGGCGGCGCACCTGGGGGTGGCCCTGCTAGGCCGGCGCTCCCGCCATGTCCTTGTCGAACGTGCCCGCCGGCAGCGGGGCGTCCTTGGCGCCGATCATCATCTCGTCGCGCATCTTGCCAGAGCCTTCGAGATAGGCGTCGGCGACGCGGCTGGCGAACAGGCGGATGGCGCGGATCGCGTCGTCGTTGCCCGGGATGATGTAGTCGATCAGCTCGGGGTCGCAGTTGGTGTCGACGAGGGCGATGACCGGGATGCCGAGCTTGTTGGCCTCGGCGACCGCGATGTACTCCTTCTTCGGGTCGACCACGAACAGCGCGTCGGGCAGCTCCTGCATGTCGCGGATGCCGTCGAGGTTCTTCACCATCTTGTCGCGCTCGCGCTCGATCCGCAGCCGCTCCTTCTTGGTCAGCGGGCTGTTCTCGTCGTTGAGGCGCGCCTCGATCTCCTTGAGGCGGGCGAGCGACGTGCGCAGCGTCACGAAGTTGGTGAGCGTGCCGCCCAGCCAACGGCTGGTGACGTAGAACTCACCGCTGCGGCTGGCCTCCTCGGCGATCGCCTCCTGCGCCTGGCGTTTGGTGCCGACGAACAGGATGCGCTTGCCCTGGGCCGCGAGCTCCTGGACGAAATCCACCACCTGCTCGAAAAGCTTGACCGTCTTCTGCAGGTCGATGATGTAGATCCCGTTTCTCTTGCCGAAGATGTACGGCTTCATCTTCGGGTTCCAACGCCGGGTCTGGTGCCCGAAGTGGACACCGGCCTCCAGCAACTCCTTCATCGTGACTTCGACCAAGCGAATTCTCCCTTCTACCTTCTAGCGCTTGCTGAACTGGAACCGCGCCCGGGCGCCGCGCTGGCCGTACTTCTTGCGTTCCTTCTTGCGAGGATCGCGGGTCAGCAGGCCGGCCGACTTCAACCGGGAGCGCAGCTCGGAGTTGTAGACGATCAAGGCGCGCGAGATGCCGTGGCGGATGGCGCCCGCCTGGCCCGCGCTGCCGCCGCCGGCCACCGTGACCACGATGTCGAACTTCTCGACGGTCTCGGTCAGGGCCAGAGGCTGCTTGATAACCATTTTCAGAACTTCATTCGGAAAGTAGTTGTCGAGGCTGCGGCCGTTGACCTTGACCTCGCCCGCGCCGGGGCGCAGGAAGACGCGCGCCGCGGCCGTCTTGCGCCGTCCCGTGCCGTAGAACTGCTCCTGGTTCACTTGACGATCTCCCTCGCCGGCCCTGACAGGGCCTCGGCGACGTTGTAAGCCTTGGGCTGCTGCGCAGCGTGCGGGTGCTCGCCGCCGGCGTAGACTTTCAGTTTGCGCCGCAGCTGACGGCCCAGCTTGTTCTTCGGCAGCATGCCCCAGACCGCCTCCTCGACCATCTTGGTGGGCCGGCGGCCGCGCAGGTAGGACGCGGTCTCGCTCTTGATGCCGCCCGGATAGCCGCTGTGGCGGTGATAGACCTTCTGCTCTTCCTTGCGCCCGGTGAGCACCGCCTTCTCGGCGTTGATCACGATCACGAAGTCACCGACGTCGATGTGCGGCGCGTAGGTCGGCTTGTGCTTGCCCATGATCAAGCGCGCCGCCAGCGACGACAGGCGCCCCAGGGGCACCGTGGACGCATCGAGCACGAACCAGTCGTGCTGGATCTCGGCAAGCTTCGGGCTGTAAGTCCTCTTCTGCATCTCCGTCTCCAAAAACTCTCTGGGAAAGCGCGCCTGGCGCAGGACACCCGCCTTCGCGACGCAAAGGACCCCTGACTTTAGGGGAACAAGAGAGGATTGTCAAGGGCCGACGCGAACAGACCGAACCCGCAGGGCCCTTCGGCGGCGGAGTGTAGCACGGGTGGGGCGCCCCCGCGCCACCCCACCCGCCTTCCGGTACACTCTCCCCCGCAATGACCGAGGCCGCAAGCATCGACAAGTCGGGGCGGGCCATCCGCGATATGTTCGCGGGGGTGGCGCCCCGGTACGACCTGCTCAACCACCTGCTCTCCGCCAACCTGGACGTGATCTGGCGGCGCAAGGCCGCGGCGGCGCTCGCCCTGCCGCCCGGCGCCCAGGTGCTCGACCTCTGCTGCGGCACCGGCGACCAGGCGCTCGCCATCCGCCAGCGCGGCGGCCGGGTGGCCGCCGCCGACTTCTGCGTGCCGATGCTGGCGATCGCCCGCCGCAAGTTCGGGAAGACCGCCTCCCCGCAGCCCGGCGCGCTCGCCACCGACGCCCTCGCCCTGCCGTTCCCCGACC
>JBKKAU010000028.1:0-5451 GCA_046714475.1 Thermoanaerobaculia bacterium | reverse complement strand
GCCCAGGAAGGTCAAGGAATCCGTGATGAGACTCGTCCTAGCTCATCCGCCACTCGACGATCCCACGCTCCCCTACCACTCCACCGCCTACCTAGCTGGCCACCTCGTCCACAACGGCTTCACCGAGGTTGTAACCCGCGATATCAACATCGAGTTCGTCAACTGGACATTCGAAGCGGACATTCTCGCCGCTTTCCATGGTGAAGCGGCGAGACGCCTCGCAGCCTTCGAACGGCAGGGAACGCTCACCTTTGTAGAGCAAGAGGAGTATCTCGGCCTGTGGCGTACGAAGCCTGTTTCCTTCGACGAGTTACAGCAAGCGATCTCCGGAATGCGCGATCGCGAGTCGTTCCTCGATTATGCGCAGTACAGGCAATTCAGAACCTCCATCCTGCAACACCAACAGATGCTGAGCGCGCTCAGCTATCCGTGCGAGTTATCGAATTTCCGTTTGGCCAGTCGGGGGCGATTCTCGCCTTACAACCTGCGGGACCTCTTCGATGCGTCTCTAACCGCCAGGATCTGCCAGGTGTTCGACCGCTTCCTCGATGAGCGGCTCTCGGCCGACGCTGAGTTCTCTGCCGCGGACTGCATTGGGATCAGCATCGTTTATGACCATCAGATGTTTCATTCGCTGCACTTTGCCCGCTGGGCGAAGCGCCGCTGGCCCGACAAACAGGTCCTGCTTGGCGGCACGGCGATCAGCCAGTTCTACAAGTACGTGCGCGACAAACAGATGATGAAGAATTTCTTCTCAGTCTGCGACGGGATCGTCGTGGGTGAAGGGGAGACCGCTCTGTGCCAGATCGCTGAGGCCGGCGGGCGGGTCGTCCCCGGGATGAAAGTCCACAACCTTCTCTCGTATGACCGGGCTGCCGACCGGCTCTTCTTACCCGACCACATCCACTACGAGAACGTCTCCGCGCTCGGCCGCCCTCTCTACCGTCATCCGTGGGAGCTCTACCTGGCGCCGGAGCGCGGTATCAACTACTCGCCGACGCGCGGCTGCTACTGGAACCGCTGCACGTTCTGCGACTACGGGCTCAATACTTCCAAGCCGACCTCACCGTGGCGCGAGCGGCGCATCGACCAGGCCATCGAGGATCTGCGTGCGGCAGTGCAGGACTCAGGGGCGCGGTTCGTGTACTTCGCTGTCGACGTGATGTCGCCGGCATATGTCGAACGGCTCTCGGATGCCATCATCGATGCCGGACTCGACATCCGGTGGGCAGCTGATCTGCGCATGGAGAAGGTCTTCTCGCGGGAGCGTTGCGCCAAGCTGGCAGAAAGCGGCTGCGTCTGCGTCTCATTCGGGATGGAATCGGGTAACCAGCGGATCCTCGACCTCATCGACAAAGGGACCAAGGTCTCCTTCATGGGAGAGACCATGAAGAACTTCGCGGAGGTCGGAGTCGCCGTCCAGCTCATGGCGTTTTCCGACTTCCCTTCCGAGACGCCGGCCGAGAAGGAAGAGACCCGGCGTTTTGTCCGCGAGCACCAGGAGCACTGGTCGACGGGAGGGATCGGGACCTTCCTCTTGACCGGCACCGCGATCGTGGCCCAGGACCCTGCCCGCTTCGGCGTGCGTCTGGTCGAGAGAGAGGACACCGATGTCTTGCGGGCACTCGCCTACGAGATAGACCAGGACTCGCGGGACGAAGAGAGCAAGGCGATGCTCACCGAGGACCGCGATGCGTCTTTCGATTCGAACGGCAGCATCTTTCCGAAAGTCTTGGGAAGACCCTGGGCGGGCGGCACGGATAGCCTTCACAGCATGATCTACTACGACGTCCACGGCAGGCGCTTCTTCCGAGATCAAGCCGGCGAGCGAGAGACAGTACCGGAGGGACAGCTGCACTCCTGCCTGCTCTCCCTGCCGGGAGTTCTCCGGGATTCTCCTCTCGATCTCGGAAAGATTATCGCCGAGCGCCGGAGTATGGCATCGTATCTGAGCCAGTTGAGCAAGATCCCTCGTGAGCCGACGCAGCGGACCTTTCACGACTGGGCCGACAGCCGCCCCGCGCTGGCCGTCGACGCCCGTCGGCGGTACTGGATCATGTACGGCGCCAAATGCGTGCGGGTGGATCCGTTCGTCTACGAGCTGTTGTCCAGTCACTCTCAGCCCACTGTTCTTGCCAAGCTCCTCGACGGGCTCGACGAGGCACTCCGTGCCCGGCTCTTAGACTACTTCCAAATGCTTGCCGGACACGGCCTAATCGAATTGCACCCGCCGTCGATGGCGGCAGACACCCAGATTCCAACCGGAGCAGCTGTGCCATTTTCTGCGAAGCACCCAGGCTCGAGCGGGTTCGCGGGTGGCCAACCGCCTCTGGTATGACGATCTTCGCCCACGCAGAGCGAAGCAAACCTACGAAAGGAGTAGAACAATGGCAGACGAAGAGAAGGTCAAGAGAGAGAATGAAAGCGTGGATCTTGGCGACGACGTCCTTGAAGACGTGTCAGGGGGTGCCGACGTCCCAGACGACAATAACATTAAGAACAACAACGAGACATTAGCTTAATGGTCGAGAGGATCTGATTGCGTGGCAAGTTGCCTTGAGGCCCCTGGTTCCGGCCCTGGAACCGGGGGTCTCAGGCATGGCTGAGCGTCGACTCCAGCTCGGTTCTCCCCGTCCGCGCTGAACCTCGACGCGCGCACATCCACATATGCAACGAAGATCATCTAAGCTACCATTGGCAGTAGCGGAGCGCGCTGAGGGCACGGAGGAAAGATGAATTATCTCGCGGCGTCCGTAATGCGTGAATTCCGGCCCGCTCTCCGCATGCTGCGGAAGCGGCCGACATTCGCGCTCATCTCCGTAGCCACGTTGGCTCTCGGAATCGGGGCCTGTACCATGATCTTCAGCGTCGTCTACGCGATATTACTGCGGCCGCTGCCCTACAGCGATCCCGAGCGTCTCGTAAGGGTTTACGCCTCCAATCGCGAGCAGAATCTCGAAGGGGCGGGGCTTGCCCACGGCGACTTCCTGGATGCCCGCAGGCAGTTGAAGACGGTGAGCGGGCTCTCGGCCGCCAGCACCAAGAACGCCAACCTGACCGGAGGCGCGGAGCCGGAGGCCGTGCCGATCGCGGTGGTCTCCCCGGGGCTGTTCCAACTGCTGGGGATTCCGGCGGCCCAGGGCCGGACCCTCCTCCCCGGCGACGAGGAGCCCGGGCAGGCTCTGGCTGCCGTGCTGAGCCACACATTCTGGCAGCGGCGCTTCGGAGGAGATCCCGCGGCCGTCGGCACGGTCATCCGGCTCGACGACGAGGCATACACCATCGTAGGAGTGATGGCGGCCAGCTTCGCGTTTCCCAACGCGACGACGGAGCTGTGGCTGCCTCTGCGGGCGCCCCTTGGAGAGGTCGACCGGATGAGCCGCTATCTGCAGGTCGTCGGCAGCTTGCGGCCCGGCTTTTCGCTGTCCGAGGCGAACCAGGAAATCAGTGCCATCGCTCGGCGACTCGAAGGGATCTACCCGGACTCGAACCGCGGCTGGTCCGCAAATGTCCAGCCTCTCCGGGAGAGCATGGTCAAGAGAGTGCGGCCGGCCCTGATCCTTCTGCTCGGTGCCGCCTTCCTCGTCCTGCTGATCGCCGTGACCAACGTCACCAACCTTTTCCTGGTACGGGCCGCGGAACGCAACTATGAAGTCGCCCTGCGGACCGCTCTCGGCGCGACACGCGGTAGCCTCGTCTGGATGTTCCTACTGGAAAGCCTGATATGCGGACTGATTGGCGGTATGGTCGGCGTGATCTTGGCGACCTGGGGGATCAAGGCGGCGCTCGCCAGCGATCCTCGCCTGCTGCCTCTCGCGAGCACCATCCAGGTGGACCGCTGGGTCCTCCTCTTTTCTCTGCTCCTCGTGGTCGCGGCCGGGGTCCTCTGCGGCGCGCTGCCGGGTGTGCAGACGAGCCGCGCCAGTTCGCAGCGGGCGCTCAAGGACGAATCGGGCGGATCCTCGGGCCGCAGCGGCTCTCGATTTCGCGCCGCCTTGATCATCGTCGAAAGCACCCTAGCCGCCGTGCTGCTGATCGGCGCGGGCCTGATGCTCAAGAGCTCCGCGAAGCTGCAACGGGTGGATCCGGGGTTCGATACGGACGGCGGCTTCGCGTTCTCGATCGTGCTGCCGGAGAAACAGTATCCGGGCGACTCGGACCGGGTCAGTTTCTTCAACCAGCTGATCGAACGTCTGCGCGCCTATCCCGACATCCGCGCCGTCGCGGCCACCAGCAGGGTTCCTCTCGACTCCTTCGGCACCAATGTCCAGGTGTTCGAGTTGGAGCGGCCGAACCCGTCGCTTGGGGCGGACGGCGTCTCCGCCCATTTCAGCGTTGTGACTCCGGGCTACTTCCGTGCGATGGGGATTCCGCTCCTCGCGGGGCGCGATATCACGGAGAGGGGTGATGCCGATGCCCTTTCCGTGGTAGTCGTCAACCAGCGGCTGGCCAGTCGCTTCTTCGCGGATCGGGATCCGATCGGCAGCCGCATTCTCCTGAGGATCCGCGGCGACAAAAAGACTGCACACGAGATCGTCGGCGTCGTCGGCGACACCCGGATCGACGACCTGCAGACCGATCCCGAACCCGCCATCTATGCCCCCTTCCGGCAGATTCCGCACGGCAGTATGGTCGTCGTCTTCCGTACCTCCGGCGGAGGGGCGATCCCGGCGGCCGCGCTGCGGCGGCAGATTGCGGAGCTCGACCCCAACCAGCCTATCTTCAAGTCGTTCACGCTGACCGAGCTGATCGAGAACGCGGGTGCGCGCAACCGGCTGTTCAACTTCCTTTTCCTGTTCTTCGGGACGGCGGGCCTGATCCTCGCGATCCTCGGAATCTATGGCGTGATCGCCTACAACGCGTCGCTGCGGACGCGCGAGATCGCCATCCGGATGGCTCTCGGCGCGAATGTCCGGGACGTCCTGTCTGCCCTTCTCTGGCAGCCGTTGAAGCTCGCCCTACTTGGCACGGTCCTCGGCCTCGCAGCGGCTCTTGTCCTAGTCAAGTTCTTTGCCACGCTGCTCTATGGCGTGAGCGCCCGTGACCCGCTCGTATTCGTCGTAGTGGCGGTCCTTCTGCTCGGCACGGCGGCTCTGGCGGGCCTCAGCGCCGCGCAACAGGCGCTGCGCCCGCTCGACATCACCACGACCTTGCGCGCGAGATGACCTGGCTGACCGCTGATGAAACGGTTCTGCTTGCGCTGTTTGTTTCAGGAGGCTTGCGCCATTTTTTATTTCGAATATACTTACTACCATTAGCAGTGCGGAGTTTTTCCGCATTGCCTATTGTAACTCCCCGCGGGGTCAGCTCGCCGAGCGAACTAGGCCCAGGAAGGTCAAGGAATCCGTGATGAGACTCGTCCTAGCTCATCCGCCACTCGACGATCCCACGCTCCCCTACCACTCCACCGCCTACCTAGCTGGCCACCTCGTCCACAACGGCTTCACCGAG
>JBKKAU010000027.1:0-11923 GCA_046714475.1 Thermoanaerobaculia bacterium | reverse complement strand
GTACTCGCCCGGGGGGGCCTGGGGGGCCACGACCCGCGCCGTGAGGTCGACCGAGCGGCCGGGCGCCATGTCCTCCGGAAGCAGGGTGCGCTCCCCGTCGAAGACGACGACGGTCCCCGCCGCGTCGAGCCAGTGATAGGAGAACGTCACCCGGTAGCTGCCCGTGGGGGTGCCGAAAGCCGACCAGGCTTCGGTGCCCGTGTTGGTTATGCGCACCGGGATCGCGAGGACCTCGCCCGGAGCCGCGGCGGCGGGCGGGCGGCTCGCCACGATCCGGCAGCGCGGCCGGGTGAGCGGGACCAGGGGCGCGCTCACCGGCAGCAGACGCCCGCCGCCGGGATCGGTGTAGACGGTGTGATAGCCGATCTGCCGCGCCTCGTAAGGCTTCCCGGACTTCCGCAGGCGGGCGAGGAAGGCCGCCTCCTGCTCGGAGGTGGTCTCGAAGACGTAGGCCACTCGGGAGAGGCGGTTCACGGCGTGGGTGTAGGCCGGGTAGCGGTCCCAGTCCTGGAGCGGCGCGACCACGATCTCCTCGCCGCTCAGGAAAGTCGCCTCGTAGGAGAGCCAGTAGGGCGCATAGGCGCCCTGGATCCCCTCCTGGCGCAGATGGCGCAGCACCCACTCCAGCGTCTCCGGCCGGTCCGCGATGCGCAGGCCCGGCTCCAGGTAGCCGGCCATCCGGGACACGTCGACGGTCTGGACCAGCGGGAACCCGGCCAGCAGCAGGCCCAGGACGAGCGCGGCGGCTGCCGACCCCCGGGACCGGCGGGCCATCCGCACGAGCAAGGCCCCGGCCAAGATCGGCAGACTGGTCAGCCAGGGGAGGAGATAGCGGTTCGAGAGCACGTCCTGCGGGTTCGGGCTGAGCACGAACAGCAGCGCGGCGACCGGCACCAGCAGGACCAGCAGAGTTTCCGTGCCGGGCGGACGCCGGAAGGCCCCGGCGATCTGGCGCTGCGCCTGCCAGAAACCCCAGAGCCAGGCGGCGGCGTAGAAGGCGAGCACCAGCAGCCCGACGATCGTGGCCAGCGGCCAGGAGGGCCTCCCCGTCCAGCGGGCCACGTCCTCCAGCCCGGCGGGGTTGGCGCCGAACAGCGCCGGAGCGCAACGGTCGGCGAGCAGCTCGAGGTTGGCGAGCATCTTGTCCGGCTTGGCCAGCCCATAGCTCGGCTTCTTGCTGCCCGTGCTGCCGTAGGCGAGCAGGAGGATCTTCGGCGCCCAGCCGACCAGGAAGCCGGCGGTCATCCAGAAAAGCGTCCGCGGCACCTGGCGCCAGGTGGCGGTGAGGCCGGCGAGGCCGATCACCGCGACGACGGCCAGGACCGCCACGTAGATCAGGAAGAGCTCGTAGATGTAGAGGCCGAAGCCGATCATGAACCCGAGCATCGCCAGCCGCCAGCCGGAGCGCCTCTCCGGCGGCAGCCCGCGCACGGCGTCGAGCCAGAGCAGGGTGAGCGTGCCCCAGGCGATCACCAGGAGATAGCCGCCGCTCGCGATCGTGCTCCACAGCACTACGAGGGGGGAGAAGACGGCGAGCAGAGCCGCCGCCGCGAGCCCCTCGGCGGCGCCGAAGAGCCGCCGGCCGAGCAGGAAGGCCGCGACGAGCAGCAGGAGGAAGCCGGTGAACGCGGCTAGCTTGAAGGCGAGAGGAGGGTAGCCCTGGACCCAGACGAACGGCAGGGCCATCACCCCTTCGGCGAGCCCGTAGTAGGTGGCGTCCCAGCTGTAGAAGGTGAGCTCCTTGCCCTCCACCATGTGCTTGACGACCAGGGCGTTGACCGCCTCGTCGGAGTTGAAGGCGGTGGCGGCGTTGGCGAAGAAGGGGAGGCGGGGCGCGACGCTCGCCGCCGCGATCAGCAGCAGGAGGAGCCAGGGAACGATGCGTGCTGATTTCGATGTAGGGGAGGGGCTCGTCCCCTCCCGGGCGGGGACAAGCCCCGCCCCTACACCGCGATCAGGTTCGAGGTTTATCACGCGCCGGCCGCTTCGAGACGGCCGACGATCCGGCGGGCCACCTCCCGCCAGGTCCAGCGCTCGGCCATCTCGCGCGCCGCCGCGCCGCCGCGCCGCCGCGCCTCGTCCTGGTTCTCGTAGACGTGACGGAGCTGGTGGCGCAGGTGCTCCGGATCGGGGTCGGCCCAGGAGAAGCCCTCGTAGTAGGGGCACTTGGCGCGCGCCGGGACGGTGCCGCGCACGCGCAACGGGTAGGCGATGCCCTCGTGGACGAACTCGGTGTGCGCTCCCCAGTCGGTGGCGATCGACGGCAGGCCGCACGCCATGGACTCCATCAGCGGCATGTTCCACCCCTCGCCGCGGCTCACCGACACGAAGCAGTCGGCCGAGCGGTAGAGCGAGCCGAGCTGGTAGTGCGGGAATTCCATGTTGAACAGATAGGAGACCCTGCCGCCCGACTCCTTGAGCCGCAGCCGGCGGATCTCCTCCTTGAGCCGCACCGAGGGGTCGCGGTTCATGACCTTGCACACCAGGCGGACCGGCTCGCGCGCCGAGAACACCTCGTTGAAGGTCTTCAAGAGCATCCACGGCTCCTTGCGCTCGCCCCACTCGAAGATCGACAGGAAGACGAACTCGCCCGCCGGGTTGGGGAACGCCTCGACCTCGGGATGGAAGTAGTTGACGTCCACCCCCAGGGGGATGACGTGCACCGGGCGCTTCAGCCCGGCGCGCAGGAACCCCTGGCGGTTGAACTCGCTCGGCACCCAGACCTCGTCCATCCGGTTGGCCTGGCGCACCCAGCCGGCGGGGAAGCCGTCCACCTCCAGCATGGTGTAGCCGATCTTGTACCGCCCCTGGTTGCGCTCGAACACGTCGCCCTGGCCGTAGACCACGCTGACCGGCGGCCGGCGCGGCAGCGGGCGCGAGCCGATGACGTTCAGCCGGTAGTCGCCGCTCTGCTCGGGCTCGACCACGGGGAAGACCGTGTTGGGGCCGTAGACATAGCGGTAGATCGTCTTCACCCCTTCGTGCTCGAGGCCGCGCAGGATCTCGCGGCAGCTCATGGCGTAGCCGGTGGGGAAGTTCATGATCGACTGCCAGAGGACCTCGTGGCGGTAGTGGCCTTCGAGCGCCGCCGTCCATTTCTTGCGGAAGGTCTCCCGGCTGCGGTGGAACAGCTTGCTCATCGCGTCGGGGTCCTTCTGCGTCGAGCCGTGCTCGTTGTGGACCAGGGTCACGCCGCCGCAGACCACCGTCTTCCAGCCGGCGGCCTTGGCGCGCAGGCAGTAGTCGGTATCCTCGAAGTAGGACTCGAAGTCGAGCGCCAGGCCGCCGATCGCGTCGATCACCTCGCGCTTGATGTAGGCGCAGGCGAAGACGATCCCCTCGACCTCGCGCACGCCGGGGTATTGGCCGACGTCCTTTTCCAGGGAGCCGATCTGCTGGCCCCACGCGGTGTCGGGCAGGATGTAGGTGCCGGCGTGGAGGAGCCGGCCGTCGGGCAGCACCAGCCGGCAGCCCGCGACGCCGATGTCCGCGGCGGAGCAGGCGCAGCCGCGCAGCCGCCGCAGCCAGTCCTCCTGGAAGAACTCCATGTCGTTGTTGAGCAGGACGATGTCCGACCCCGGCGCCGCCGCCGCGATGCCGGCGTTGTTGCCGCGCACGAAGCCGACGTTCCTGGGCAGGGTGAGGATCCGGAGCCCGCCACTTTCGGCGAGCGCCGCGAGGCGGCGCGGGGTCTCGTCGGTCGAGCCGTTGTCGACCACCAGGACCTCGGCGCCGGTCAGGTCGGTGTCGCGCAGGGTCTCGAGGCAGCGCTCGGTCAGGTCCCAGCGGTTCCACGCCAGGATGATCAGCGTCGCCGGACGGGGCCCCGTGGCGGTCACGGCCTGGTGTCCTCCGGGTCCGGCAGCTGCGACGGCGGGTAGAGCGAGGTCCAGAGGTCCTGGAGCGTGTCCTCGACCTCGGCCTGGGTCAGGGCGGTGGTCTCCTGCCAGAAGGCGGGCTCGTAGGCGCCGAGCGGCAGCGGCGGCAGACCGGCCTGCAGGCGCGAGATCAGGATGAGGTCGCGCCTGCAGACGTGCTTCTGGATCTGGCGCAGCTCGCGCGACCGCTGCTCCAGGACAGCCTCCAGCGTCGCGACCCGGGCCTGGAGGCGTGTGATCGTCTGCTCGGGCGTCTCCTCCATCACCATGCGCGGCTTACCAGGCCCGGCCGAACGGCCGCCGCACCGCCTGGATCAGCTTCCAGGCCTTGGAGCGGACGACCGCCTGGTGAAACGCGGAGAGCTGCTCGAGGTCGCGCTGCATGCGCAGGTACAGCTCCGAGGACTCCCGCGGCCCGAGGCCGGCCACGGCGACGGCGACCGTGTCGTCGCCGCCCGAGGCCAGGCGGGTCAGGCGGTCTTCGCGCTCGCGGAGCTCCCTCTCGCGCAGGTCGAGGTCGAAGCGCTCGGCTTCCAGCCTTCCACAGTGCTCGGCCAGGGTCGGCGGCTCGGGGGGCTCGTGGGCTTCGCTCATTGCTCCGATCCTTCGGAATGGTCCAGAGAGGGTGACGCCGAACGTCTTGGGGGCAATGTAACAGGTTCTGGTGGAATGCCGCAACGGCATGGGACCGGCTTGAAGCGGCGGCGAGGCGTCACTATACTCACGCCCGCTCGCACCGCGCAACCTGAAGTACTGAGGTATCCGTGAGTCCTCCACCGACACAGCCCCGACCCCTCCAGGAGCCCCTCGTCGAGCCGTCGCCGCCGCGGACCCGCAAGATCTGCGTCGTCATGCCGGCCTACAATGCCGAGAAGACCCTGGAACGTACCTATCATGACCTGCCGCTGGATTGGGTGGACGACATCATCCTGGTGGACGACGGCAGCCGCGACCGTACGGTGGAGCTCTCGCGCCAGCTCGGTCTCCATACCGTGGTCCATCCCAGGAACCGCGGCTACGGCGGCAACCAGAAGACCTGCTACCGCGAGGCCCTGGCGCGCGGCGCCGACATCGTCGTCATGGTCCACCCGGACCACCAGTACGACCCACGCTACATCCCCGAGCTGGTCAAGCCGCTGCTCGCCGACCGCTGCGACGCGGTCTTCGGCAGCCGCATGCTGGGCGGCCGTCCCCTGGAAGGGGGCATGCCCAAGTGGAAGTACTTCGCCAACCTCTTCCTGACCGCGTTGGCCAATGCCACCTTCTACGTCTTCCTCTCCGAGTATCACTCGGGGTTGCGGGCCTACAGCCGGCGCTACCTCGAAACGGTCGACCGCGAGGCCAACTCGGACGACTTCGTCTTCGACACCGAGATCATCGCCCAGGGGGTCTGGGCGGGGATGCACATCCAGGAGATCCCGATCGCGACGCGCTACTTCGACGAGGCCTCGCAGATCAGCTTCCGGCGCAGCGTCCAATACGGCTTTTCGATCCTCTGGGTGCTGCTGCGCTACAAGCTCCACAAGAAGGGGATCCGGAATTCACGCCTCTTCCACTGAGCGCTACGTCCTCAAGGACTTCCGGGGATCGAGCCACCGCCTCCTGGCGGGCTGGATGCGCGGGCTGCCGACGGGCACCCGCGTCCTCGAGCTCGGCCCCGGCGCCGCCCACGTGGCGCGGCTCACCGGGCGCGCCGACCTGCGCTGGCAGGGGATCGAGAGCTCCATCGACTGCCTGCCGGCGCTCTCCGGCCTTCTCGCGGGCGGAGCGATCGTCGACCTCGAGGCGTTGCCGCGGCTGCCGCGCGGCTACGGCGCGGTGCTCGCCGCCGACACGCTGGAGCACCTCAACGACCCCGAGCGCATGCTGCGGCTGATCCACGACGCCCTGCCGGCCGGCGCGCCGCTGGTGCTCTCGGTGCCGAACGTGGCCAACGTCCACGTGCGCCTGAGCCTCCTCTTCGGCCGCTTCCAGTACACGGACCGCGGCATCCTCGACCGCACCCACCGCGTCTTCTTCACGCGCCAGACGCTGCGCGGCATGCTGGAAAAGGCCGGTTTCCGCATCGAGCGCGAGGCGGTGTCGACGATCCCCCTGCCGCTCGCCCTGCCGAAGGCGCCGGGAGCGGTCCTGGGGCCGCTGACCCTGGGGCTCGAAGCGGCGACCCGGGTGCTGCCGAAGCTGTTGGGATATCAGCTGCTGGCGTTGGCGCGGCGGACCTGAAGCAGAAAAGGGCGCCCGTGAGGGCGCCCCATCCTTCCCCTGGAGATAGAAACCGAAGCCGCGGACCGGCGCCGGGTCTACTGGAAGTAGCCGGTGACGTCCAGGATGAGGTGGACCGTGCCGTTGCCGCCGATGACGGCGGCCTGGACCGACAGGTCGTTGGCGTTGTTGGACAGCGGCACGATCGCGCCGTTGGCCAGCGCCGGCTCACCCGCGTTGAAGTTCAAGGTCGACACCAGCGGCACCGAGGTGCCGGAGGGGAACAGCGTCAGATGGCCGCCGCCAGCGGGCGAGACCACGGTGGCGTTCAGCGCCACGGCCTCGGCGCCGCTCGGGACGCCGCACTGGCCCTGGATCGGGAAGCTGCGGACCGCGCTATGGGTGAGAGCCGGTCCACCGGTCGGACCGGCGGCGTTGCGCGTGTCGACGATACGGCACGGGGTCAGCGAGTGGAACTGGAACGGGCCGTCGGCCTGGGCCGGCACGGCGGCGAAGGCGAGGCCCAGGGCGAGGAGCGGTAGCATCAGGCTGGTCTTTTTCATTGTCGTTGTCCTCTTGCTCCGGAAGAGCGGTTTCGACTCCATCTCAGGATTGGACTTATTTTACCGGAAATAGCCGTTCACGTCGATAAGGACGTGGACAGTTCCTGAATTTCCCGTCAAAACGGCGTTGGCGGTCAGGACTCCCTGGTCGCTCAGCGGCAGGATGGCGTTGTTGGCGCGCGTCTGGCCGGCCGAGAAGTTGATGGTGCTGGTGAGCGGCGGCTGGCAGTCCGGCGAGAAGCGGACGAACCCGGCTCCGGTCGGCGATACCACCGTGACGTTCAGCGACAACGCCGTGGCGCCGGCAGGGATGCCGCACCGCCCGGCGAGGGTGAAGTCGCGCAGCGCGCCCGCGGCGAGGGCCGGACCGCCGTACGCGCCGGCGGCGTTGCGCGTGTCGACCAGCCGGCAGGGCGTGACCGTGAAGAACTCGCGCGGCCCGGTGTCGACCTGGCAGGCGCCGTTGCCGCAGGAGCCGGTCCCCGGCGCCACCCCGGTCCGCCGCTCCGACGGCCCATGGAAGGACCCCCAGGGCGGCGTCGAGGTGCGGTTCACCGGGTTCCAGACATGGACCACGGTGGTAGTCGGGGGATTAGGGAAGGAGAGCGACTCAGCCGAGACGGCGATCACCTCGATCTGGGAGCCGGCCCCGCCGGTCTCCAGGTCGGTCACCGCCACGTTGCTCAGGCTGTCCTGGGTGACGAACGAGATTTTCTGGTTGGTGTACGGAGGGCCCTCTTCGGTGAGTTGGGCGCCGGTGGCCGCGTTGAAGACCGCCACCTCGCCGTTGGTCGGCACCAGGATCTCCAGCCCGGTGTCGCCCAGCACGTCGGCGATCACCGGCTCGCCGGCGCTCAGGGCCGGGTTCGTGCCGAAGAAGTCCTTGGGGACCACCGGCGCGAAGACCTGGCTGCCATTGCCGTTGAAAGCATAAAGGCGGAAGTTGTTGCTCGACCGCGTGTTGTTGGCCGTCACCACCACCTCCAGAGCGGCGTCGCCGTCGAGGTTGGCGAGGGCCGGCGAGGTGATGACCTGCCCCTGGATGGTCACCGGCCAGCCGGCGGGCGCGGTGCCGTCGCACTTCCAGGCGTAGACCCGCTCCGAGCCGTTGGGCCAGAAGGCGCCGGTGCCGTGCACGATCTCCAGCCGGCCGTCGCCGTCGATGTCGCCCACCGCCGGCGAGCTGCTGACCACCTGGTCGATGCACTTCGGGAAGCCGGACACCAAGGCACCGTCGTAGCGCAGCACGTGCAGGCAGCCGCCGTCGCTGCTGTTGATCGGCGGCCCCTCCTGGTGGCTGTCGACGCCGACGATGATATCGAGCCGGCCGTCGCCGTCGATGTCGTGCAGCGCCGCGGAGGAGAAGACCGTGTCGCGCATGTCCCTGGGCCAGCCGGGCAAGGCGGCGCCGGTCGCCGCGTCGACCACGTACAGCAGGTGGTCGAGCGCCCCGAAGACCACCTCCAGGTCGCCGTCGCCGTCCACGTCGCCGATCGCCGGGGTGGCCATGACCGGATCGCGCAGACCGTTCGCCCCCCCCGGGGCGCCGGTGCCGTCCTGGGTCAGCACCTCCCAGAGCAGGATGCCGGCGGGGTTGTAAGCCCGCAGGCCACCGTGGCCCTCGTTCTGCGCCATGACCGAGCCGAAGCCGACCACGATGACATCGCCCGTCCCATTACCGTTGAGGTCGGCCACCGCGGCGCTGGAGCTGACATGCGAGGGCAGCGTCACCGGCCAGCCGGGCGCCGCGCCCCAGGCGCCGTTGTTGTTGCGGACCACATAGAGCTTGCCGTTGCGCAGGCCGAAGATGATCGACTTGAAGCCGGGAGAGAGCCCCAGGTCGGCCGCCAGCGGCTGGTTGCCGACCGAGCTGCCATTCGGGGTCTGGCCGGGGAACTTCACCGGGAAGCCGGGCTTGACCGTGGGCGAGATCGGCTGCTGGGCGCCCACCGGCGCGGACAACGCGGCCAGCAGGAGCAGAGCGGCCGCGAGCGCCGCCGCCAGCCGCACGGAGGGCAGGCCTCCGCCCACGAGAGATCGAAGAAGAGCTACATGCATATGTAAGTGACCTGGACTATAGCACGTCCGAGGAGTAGTGGCCTTCAGAGCTAAGGTGTTTCACTGCCCGCGTACAGCACCTGCACCGTCAGGTTCCGTGTGTCCGCGGAGCCCGTGAGGCTGGCCGGCGTCCAGACCGGCCGCGCCCGCAGCTCCAGGTGGACCGTACGGCCGGCCCCCATGGTCCGCAGGAACGGGGAGTTGTCGATCTCGAAGGGCAGCGCGCCACCGCTGGTGATCCGCAGCTCTCCGAGCCTGGCCCTGAACCCGCTGGCTTCGTCCATGGCTGAAACATCGACGACGATCTCCCGGATTCCCGGGTCGGCCTGGCGCAGGGCATCCAGGGGAGAGCCGAGGACGACGTAGGTCCGCGTGGCGACCATGGAGAGCCGCAGCGCGCCCTGCTCGCCCATCCAGCGGTAGCCGTTCTCCCAGCCATGGAAGCCGCTGACCACCGCCTCGTCGTGGGGAGCGGTGCGGAAGTCGATCCGCCGGACGATCCGGGCGTTGACCAGGGTGCCCCCGGCGACGGTGAGGTAGGGGAGCGGCTCGCCGATGTCGCGCGCCCAGGCCTCCAGGACCGGGTTGAGGAGGCGCGCGTCGCGGTCGCTCACCGGGCCGTCCCCCAGGCGCAGGCGGCCGCCGCCGCCCAGATCGCTCAGCACGTGGACCAGGGCGCCGGACCGGATCTGGCCGTTGTGGACGTCCTGGAAGAGGAGCGGGACGTCGGGGACCGTGAGCGGGGGAGACCCCGGCGGCAGCGCCCGCGCCGCCGCGTCGAGCCGGTCGGCGAGCCGCTGCAGCTGGTCCCACCGGTTCTCATGCAGCTCGTAGACGTCGAACGGGATGCGGCGCAGCATCGCCTGGCGGTGCAGCATCAGCTCGATGCCGAAGAAGACCGCGAGCAGGGCGAACAGCGCCAGCCGCGCGCGGAGCGGCCACTCGCGCAGCCGGGGGGCGAGCTCGGCGGCGACCGCGCCGATCAGCAGGGAGATCGGGATCAGCAGCGTGAAGAAGTAGCGGTCGGCGTCGTAGAACTCGCGGTAGGAGGACCCCCAGCGCCCGAGCCCCACCAGCCCCACGGCGCCGAGCGGGCCGATGGCCGAAAGCGCCGCCACGTGCACCAGCCGCGGCAGGCCCCGCCGCCAGAGCCCGAGCAGCAGGGCGGCGACCGGGGCCGCGACCGCGATCCCCAGCGCGCTGCCGATGATCGCCGTCTCCACCCCCGGGTCGGCGCCCGGCAGGAGGCCGGGGAAGAAGAAGCGGAAAGGCGCCACCAGCAGCAGGAAGAGGGCGCGCGGCACCCCTTTGAGGAAGTTGATCGAGAACTCGCCGCCGAACGTCTGGCGGTAGAGCCAGGACGAGAGGCCGGCCGCCGTCACGGTCGCCAGAGCGCAGAACAGGCTGAAGACCCCGACCAGGCCGCGCAGCCCCCGCGCTCCACCTTCACGCCGCCGCTCGTATTCGTCGACCAGCATGGGCAACGCCGCGAGCGGGGCGAGCGTGCTCTCGTTGGCGAGCGCCACCAGGACCAGCAGCCCGGCGACGACGCGGGCGCGCCGCACCCCCAGCCGCTGCCGCCAGGCCAGGGCCGCCATCGCCGCGGTCAGCGCCGCGAGCGCGAACGGCACGCACGAGCCCGAGGGGAACCAGACCCACATGGACGAGAAGCCGCAGAACGCCACATAGGAGATACCGGTGGCGAGCGCCGCCGCGCGCGAGCCGGAGTAGCGCAGCGCCAGCAGGCCGAGGAAGAAGGCCGAGGCGGCGTGGGTCAGCAGCACCAGGACGCGGAACGGCCGCGGATCGACCCCGAACATCTTGAGGTGGGCGTGGAGCACCGCGCGGAAGCCCGCCACCACGTGCTCCCCCTGCGGGCGGATCAGGGTCTCCCAGAAACCCCGGTCGCCCGACATCACGGCGATCGCGTGGTTGATGTAATCGATGTCGTCGTAGCCCCAGGAGACGCCGAGCGTCGGCCAGAAGTGGAAGAGGGCGATGGCGAGGACCGCGACGGCGAGCGCGGCGGCGAAGCGCGAGGAGATCCCGCCGTCTCGCGGCGGACGCGTCTGGGCCGGTTCTTCCATGAGGGCGGTTATCCTAGCAGCTCGCCACCATGTATCATTCCCCGTTCTCATTCGACGGGCAGAAACTTCGGAAAGGCGTGCATGCACGGTACGAGCGAACGAGAGACGTGGGACCGTCACTGGCGCGCCCTCCAGGGCGGGGACGCGTCCCTGTTCGGGACCCTCGCGTCGCTGGTGCGCCGCACCGTGATCTGCCGCGCCGTGCGCCACTACACCGGCCGCTACTTCCCGAAGGGCGGCATCCAGGTGGAGACCGGGTGCGGCACCGGCCAGTCCTCGTCCACGATCCAGCCGCTGGACCGCCGGCTCGTGGGGCTCGACTTCTCGCTGCCGGCGCTGCTCGATGCCCGGCAAGGCGAGGCGCCGCATGGCGCCTTCCTGCGCGGCGACATCCGCTCCCTGCCGTTCCGGGACGGCTCCTTGACCGGTATCTGGAACCTCGGCGTGATGGAGCACTTCCATCAGGAAGACGGCCTCGCCATCCTGCGCGAGTTCCGGCGCGTGCTCGCCCCGGGCGCCTGCGCCATCCTTTTCTGGCCCCCCGAGTTCGGGCTGTCGCGCCTGGTGCTCGCCCCGTTCGAGTGGGTGCGCAGCCGGACGTCGGGGAAGCCCTTCCACTTCTTCCCGGACGAGGTCAACCGCCTGCGGTCGCTGCGTCACGCCCGCGAGGTCCTGACCGCGGCGGGCTTCGAGCCGGCGGCGGTCGACTTCACGCCGCGCGACAGCTTCATCCACATCGTGGCGGTGGGGAGGAAGCCGAAATGAGCAAGCTCTCGGTGCTCTCGGTGGTCATTGCCGCCTACAACGAGCAGGAGACCATCGAGCCGCTGACGCGGCGGCTCCATCAGACCCTGAGCGGTTTCGCGGGCCACCCTTGGGAAATCCTCTACGTGGTCGAGGGGCGCGACCGGACGCGCGAGATCCTGGAGCGGCTCGCCGCCGAGCGCGGCGGCGGGCTGCGCATCCTCTATAAGGAGAGCCCGAGCGGCCTGGGCAACGCCTTCCGCCGCGGCTTCGCCGCCATCGCGCCGGACGCCGACGTGGTGGTGACGCTCGACGCCGACTTGAACCACCAGCCCGAGGAGATACCCCGCCTCGTCGCAGCCCTGGAGCGCACCGGCAGCGACATCGTCGT
>JBKKAU010000026.1:0-6796 GCA_046714475.1 Thermoanaerobaculia bacterium | reverse complement strand
GCTCTGGATGCTCGGCATCTCGGCGACCGGCCGGCCGGGGCGCAAGGTCTTCGACCAGCTCGTCCATGCCCGCTGGGCCCGCCGGGACGGCGCGCCGCTCGACGTCTGGCAGGCGCCGCCCGGGGTCTACCTGGCGGGCGAGCCCGCCTTCGCGCCCGACCCTGGCAACCCGGAGAGCGGAGTCATCCTCTGTCCTTTTTTCGACAGCGCGAAGCGGGAGAGCGCCTTCGCCGTCTTCGGCGCGCACAGCGTCGCCCGCGGGCCGGTCGCCGTCCTGCGGCTGGGGTTCGCGGTCCACCTCGCCTTCCACGCCGTGTTCGAGCCGGAGCCCTGATAGACTCGAAAGCAGTTCTGATTCGCAGTAGGTACTTCGGCAAGGAGGACCGTATATGTCGCGCAGGTTGCTGGTTGGAGCCTTGGGGCTTGCCTTTCTCCCTGGATTCGCGGTGGGAGCTCGGGCGGATGTCGTCATCGACTGGAACAACGTGACGCTGAATGCGATCCGGGTGGACAAAACGGCGCCGCCAAAGGCCGCCCGGGCTCTCGCGCTCGTCCATGTCGCGATCTTCGACGCGGTCAACAGCGTGACAAGCAGCCCCTACACGCCGTACCACGTGCAGCCCGTCGAGTTCGTAGCCCCCGTTTCGGAAGAGGCCGCCGCCGCGGCAGCCGCCCACCGGGTGCTGACCCAGCTCTTTCCGGCGCAGGAGGCGACGTTCGACGCCGCCCTCGCGGCCTCGCTCGCCGCGATCCCGGACGGCCTGGCCGAGCCTCAAGGCGTCTCCTGGGGTAATACGGTGGCCGAACAGATCCTGGCCCTGCGGGCCGACGATCGCTCGGGCGACACGGTCGATTACGAGCCGCCGTCCGGCGGCCTGTGGTGGTCGCCGACGTCCACGTCCGTCCCGGCCCTGCTGCCCAACTGGCCTTACGTCACGCCCTGGTCGATGACCAGCGGCTCGCAGTTCCGTGCTGGGCCGCCGCCGGCTCCGGGGAGCGCCGAGTACGCGGCGGCCTTCCGCGAGGTCCGGCGGCTCGGCCGCGCCACCAGCTCGCAGCGCACCGCCGAGCAGACCCAGATCGCGCTGTTCTGGGCCGACGGCCCCGGCACCGCGACGCCGCCCGGCCATTGGTTCCTGATCGCCCAGGGGATCTCGCGGGAGCGGCACCTCGGCCTCATCGAGAACGCGCGCCTCTTCGCACTGCTCGGCGTCGCGGTGGCGGACGCGGCCGTCGTCTCGTGGGACCACAAGTACGTCTACAGCTTCTGGCGGCCGGCGACCGGCATCCAGCACGCAGACCTCGACGGCAACCCCGCCACCGCCGCCGACCCGGGTTGGACCTCGCTGATCCCGACGCCGCCGTTCCCGGCCTACACCTCGGGCCACAGCACGTTCAGCAGCGCGGCGGCCCGCGTCCTGGCGCTGTTCTTCGGCACCGACCAGATTGCCTTCACCACCACTTCGGACGGCCTGCCGGGCGTGCAGCGCTCGTTCACCCGCTTCTCCCGGGCCGCGGAGGAGGCGGGGCAGAGTCGCATCTACGGCGGCATCCACTGGCAGTTCGACAACCAGGCGGGGCTGTCGAGCGGCCGGGCGTTGGGAGACCATGTCTTCTACACCCTGTTCGCCCCGGTCGCGGCGCCCGGCGCCTGCGTGTCCAGCTCCACGGCGCTCTGCCTGGCGGGCGGCCGTTTCAAGGTGGAGGCGCGGTGGCGGACGTCCGGTGCGTCCGGCGCCGCCCAGGCCGTGAGCCTCGGCGCCGACTCCGGCCACTTCTGGTTCTTCGACGAGGACAACATCGAGCTGACCGTCAAGGTGCTCGACGCCTGCGCCGAGTTCGACCGCTTCTGGGTCTTCGCCAGCGGCCTGACCAACGTCGAGGTGCTGCTGGCGGTGACCGACACCCGGACCGGCCGCACCCGCCAGTATTTCAATCCGCAGGACAGGATCTTCGCGCCCGTCCAGGACGTCCAGGCGTTCGCCACCTGCCAGTAGCCCTCCTCGAAGGCTCCATCCGTGGCCCTCTTGCCACGGATGGAGCCGCTCAGGCACCTATCTTTTAGGACAGCCTTGAAGAGGAGAGGTGTAATGAAGGGATTTGGCTGGCAGGTGTTGGTGGTGGTGATTCTGGTTTCGGCGGCCCCGCGCGCGGGATGGGCCGGCGGGGCCTGGGTGCCGGAGCCGGGGCAGGGGGACGTCCAGCTCGGCTTCAGCCGCAAGGCGGCCCACACGTCCTGGGACTCGGGCGGCAACTCCTTTGCCAACACCACGGTGGTGGACGGCGTCGTCGAGGACCATCACCACGACTTCCGCTATACCTATCTCTCAGGCGAGGTCGGGCTGCTGCGCCGCCTCTCGCTGACGTTCCTGACCACCTACCTTTACGGTCTTGAAGGACCGCTCGACGACCTGGAGAAGAACACCGGGATGTCCGACGCCTGGTTCGGCCTCAAGTACGCGCTGCGCCAGGGCGACCTGCCCATGGCCCTCGGCTTCACCTACCGGACGCCCTACTTCTACGATCTCGAAGGCCCCTACTCGCGCTATCTCTACGACAGCGAGGGGAACATCCGCGACGTGAGCCCCGAGTGGCGGGGCGTGCTCAAGGAGGACTACACCGTCTCCTACCTGGTGAGCCGTTCCCTCTTCGACAGCGGCTGGGGAAACTTCCAGATCGGATACACCTGGCGCTCCGGCGCGCCGGCCGACGAGCTTCCAGTCCTGGCCGACGTCGGGATCCCGGTGCCGTTCTGGGGCGCCCATGCCAAGGTTTCGGCCGTCTACGTCCGCAGCATGGGCAACAACTCGCCGCGCCAGCCGGAAGACCGTTTCGGCTCCCGCCCCGGCTTCAACTTCAACGACGCCAGCATGGCCCGCGCCGGGGTGTCGCTGATCGTGCCGTACCGGAGCTGGAGCCTGGAGGCGGGCTACAACCGGTGGCTGTGGGGGGAGTCGGCCCGCCGGTACGAAGAGCCCTACCTCTCGGTCAACCGGCGGTTCTAGAAGGTCTCGCTCGTCCGGACGAGCCACTGGAGCCTGTCGATCGAGTCGTCTCCGTCCAGCGGGTAGGCGATGTCGAGGTGGATCATCGCGCCGCTGGAGGAGCGGCTGGAGCCGAGGCGGAGGCCGACGCCGACGTCGCGCAGCAGCTCGTTGCTGTCGGCGAAAGGATCGTCCTCGAACCAGGCGCGGCCGGCGTCGAAGAAGACCGCCGCGCCCACGTGGACGAGGTGGAAGAGCTCCCGGCTGCTGAAGAAGCGCTGCTCCAGCGTCACCAGATAGCGGCGGTCGCCGCTCTGATAGCGGAGCGGGTAGCCGCGCAGGCCGGTGTCGCCGCCGAGGAGGAGCTGCGTCTCGGGGTCGAGCTGGCGCGCGGCGTTGGCCTCGGCGGCGGCGTAGAAGAGGTGGTTGCCGCCGAAGTTGCGGCGGTAGTAGCGGAGCCGGCCGCCGGCGAGCAGGTTTTCGAAGCCCTCCTGACCCCAGCGCGTCCCGCCCTCGGCGGAGGCCAGGACGAGCTGGTTGCCGCCCGGCCGCCAGCCGGCGGTACCCGCCGCCTGGAGGATGGCCTGGTTCTCGTCGGCGCCGAAGGAGGGGGAGGACCACCCGAGGCGGAGCCGGAACTGCCGCCCGAGGTTCAGGTCCTCGGTGCGCTGGATGCGGTCGAGGTCGCGCTCGGCGACGAAGCCGTCCTCGACGTACTCATAGCCGACCCAGGGGTAGGCGATGGTGCGGGCCGCGGGAGGCTCCGGCGTCGAGTCGCCGCCGGCGGAGTAGGTAAAGGTGTCTTCCATCCAGGTCACGCCGGCTGTCCAGCGATCGGCGCCGCCGTCGACGAGCCCGGCCGAGCGGCCGGCGTAGACCTCCAGGAAGTCGTGGTCGTGGCGGAAGCGCTGGAAGATCTCGCCGCGGTCGTAGAGGGAGTCGACGCGCTCGTAGCGCCAGTACCGGAATCCGGCGGCCCAGCGGGCGTCCAGGGAGTAGAAGGGGCGGTCGATCTCGAAGCGGCGGGCGCCGCCGTCGCTGTAATCGGAGTAGGAGGCTTCGAGCTGGGTGTGCTGGCCGTAGAGCTGCGGGTCGCGGTAGCGGAACAGGGTGGAGGTGCGGTCCACTGTGGAGTTGCGCCAGACGGTCAACGACTTGCCGCTGCCGAGGAAGTTCGAGTCCTCCAGGGCGAAGTTGGTGGAGTTCTCGCCGCCGGCGCGGCTCACGCTCGCGCCCACGCGGAGCGTCCAGACGTCGCGGGTGTGGACCTCGAGGTCGACCTGGCCGTCGTCGCGGCGTACCGGGCGGATGTCGGCGTCATAGAGATAGCGGTTGGCCCGCAGGAGGCGCTCGGACTCCTCGACCAGCTCCCGGGAGTAGGGATCGCCGCTCTCGAAGAGCAGCTGCCTCTCGATGACGTGGGGCCGCGTGGTGAGATGGAGGCGGTTGGCGAGACGGAACACCCTCTTGTTCTCGCCCGGCTCGCTGGGGTCGAAGATCCCCGTGGAGACGATGCGGATCTCGCCGATCGGGGTCCCTTCCGGGACGGTCTCTTCTTCCGCTAGGGGCGCTACGGGCGCTTCGGGCGTCTGGGCGGCGGGAGCCTCTTCAGGAACCTGGGCCGGTTCGGTCCGCGCCCAGGCACGGCCGGCGCCGGCGGTGCTCAGGATCAGGAACGCCGCGAGGGCGATCACGGTTTCACGGCGTCTCAGGCCGGGGCTCAGGTACGTCACAGCTCGATCTCCGGAGAAAAGGAAAGGGGATGATACCTCAGGGAGGCTTGGCTGCGGCCTCTCTACCTCCTTCTGGCTGTGTCTGAGCGGGGAGCGTCAGGCAAGGTGACCATGCTCGCGTAAAGCGCGGATCACGGGGCCGGGGAAGTTTTCGTTCGCGAGGATACGCATGAAGTCCGATCAAGGAATCGCATAGACCCGCTCCGACCGCAAGGTCTCGCTTGCATACGCCAGGCAGGCCTGGATGTCCTCGGCGCTGATGTGATCGTACTGCTCGAGAATCTGATCCTTCTCATAGCCTCTGGCGAGAAGATCGACAATCAGCTCCACGGAGATCCGAGTGCCCCGGATGACCGGCTTTCCTACCAGAACCTTGGGGTCGATGACGATTCGCTCTCGCCAGTCCATGGTGCCTCCTATGGGTTCAAGCATATCGCGAGGTGCGCCTGTAGAGGTTATGATGCGCCCTCGCGCCAGCGTCGGCCATGTCCATCTCCTTCGGTGCCCTTCTCCTCGTCCTCGCCTGCGGCGTCTCGTGGGCGGGCGTCGACACCGCGCGCAAGATGCTTGCCGGCAGCCTTCGCCCGGTGCCGTTGATCTTCCTGCTGACCTCCGCGTCGGTGCCGTTTTACGCCGTCTGGCTGGCCTGGGAGGGGATGCCGGAGATCGGTTGGGGTTATCTGCCCCCGGCCCTGGCCTCCCTGGCGCTCAACGTCTGGGCCAACCTGGCGTTCATCGCGGCGCTCCGGATGTCGGCCTTGAGCGTCACGGTCCCGCTCCTCTCCCTGACGCCGGTGTTCACCGCCCTGCTGGCGATCCCGATGCTGGGGGAGCGTCCGTCGGCGCTCCAGGGGCTGGGCATCGGGCTGGTGGTCGCCGGGGCCTTTACGCTGCACTGGCCGGAAGGCAAAGGATGGCGCGTCGAGCGGGGGGCCCTCCTCACGGCGGGGGTGGCGCTCGCCTGGTCGCTGACCGTGCCGCTCGACAAGCTGGCAGTCGACCGGTCGAGCGCTCCGTTGCACGCGACGGTGCTTTGCGGGGGCGTGGGGCTCGCCGCTCTGGTGGTCCTTCTGGGGCAGCGCCGGACCGGCGAGCTCGCCGCCGTGCGCCGGGTCCGCGGCGCCTTCACCCTGGCCCTCCTGGCGAGCGTCGTGGCCCTGGCCCTCCAACTGATTGCCATCCAGGTGGTCTGGGTGAGCCTGATGGAGACCGTCAAGCGGGGGATTGGCAACGTCGCGGCCCTGGTGATGGGCCGGTTCCTCTTTGGAGAGAACATCACGCTCCGGAAGGTGATGGCCATCCTCCTGATGGCGCTGGGAGTGGCGCTGGTGGTGCGGTAAGAAAGATTTACCCTGGCCACGCCCGCTGCTGGGCCAGCGTCGCCTGCCAGTGGGCCTGGAGCTCCGCCATCGAGTCCCCCCCGAGCTTTTCGAGCAACGCGTCGGCGAGGACCAGGGCGACCATGGCCTCGGCGATGACCCCGGCGGCGGGGAGGGCGGTGACGTCGCTCCGCTCGTACTGCGAGGCCTGGGGCTCCAGGGTGTCGAGGTCGACGCTGGGCATCCCTTGGCGCAGGGTCGCGATCGGCTTCTTGTAGGCGGTGATCACCAGGTCCTCGCCGTTGGTGATGCCGCCTTCGAGGCCGCCGGCCCGATTGGTGGGTCGGACCCACCGGTCTCCCTGCCGCGCGATCGGGTCGTGCGCCGCGCTGCCGAAGCCGCGGCTTGCCGCGATGCCCTCGCCGATCTCCACCGCCTTGACCGCCGGCACCGACAGCACCGCCTGGGCGAGCCGGCCGTCCAGCTTCTCGTCCCACTGGACGTGCGAGCCGAGCCCCGCCGGCACGTTGTGGGCGATCACCGTCACCGCGCCTCCCAGCGTGTCCCCCTGCTCCTTGGCCTGCTCGATCAGGCGGACCATCGCCTCCTCCAGCGACCGGTCGATCGCCCGCAGCGGCGAGGCGTCGTCGACCCGCAGGAGGTCCTCCCAGGTCGGGGCCGGCCGGTCGGCGCCTACGGGTCCGAGCGAGCGGACGCCGCTCCGGATCTCCACGCCGAATTCGGCGAGCAACATCCGGGC
>JBKKAU010000025.1:0-2545 GCA_046714475.1 Thermoanaerobaculia bacterium | reverse complement strand
GGCGGGCAATCGGCCGCCGCGCCACGTCTTTTTCATCACGGTGGACACCCTGCGGGCCGACCACCTGAGCGCCTATGGATATCCGCGCGCCACGTCGCCGCGGCTCGACCGGCTGGGCGCCTCCGGGGTGCTCTTCGAACGCGCCATCGCGCAGTGGCCGAAGACCGGCGCCTCGTTCGCCTCGATGTTCACCGGCCGGTACCCGCAGACGACCGGGCTCACCCACAAGGCCGCGTTGCGCATCCCTCCTGAATTCCTGACGCTGCCGGAGCTCTTCCACGACAACGGCTTCACGACGCTCGCGGTCCTGTCCAACGCCGTGCTCGCCTCCGAGTTCGGCTGGAACGCGGGGTTCGACGAGTTCCAGCAGACCTGGGGGAGCGGCGACTTCCCCCAGAACCCGCGGGAGTTCCGCCAGTTCGCCCACGCCGGCAAGGTCAACGACCTGGCGCTGCCGCTGCTCGAAAAGCACCGCGGCGCCGACCGCCTGTTCGTCTGGCTCCACTACTCGGACCCGCACGCCCCGTACATCCTGCCGCCGGGATTCGAGAACCCCTTCCTCGGCGACGCCCTCTACCAGGGGGACCATCCGCTGCCGCGCAAGGTGACGCGCGGCTACGCGCTCGACGGCCGGAACGACCTCAAGCACTACGTCGCGCAGTACGACGCCAACGTCCTGGTGGCCGACACCTATATCCAGAAGGTGCTCGACCGGGCGCGCGAGCTGGGGCTCCTGGACGATGCGCTGATCGTCTTCACGGCCGACCACGGCGAGAGCCTGGGCGAGCACGGCTCCTACTTCGAGCACGGGCCGCTGCCGTACAACACCACGGCGCGCGTGCCGCTGTTCTTCGTCGGGCCGGGCTTTCCGGCCGGCCGGCGCGTCGACCGGCCGGTCGAGCTGGTCGACCTCTATCCGACGTTGCGCGACCTGATCCTGCCGGGGAAGAAGGTGGACGGCCTGGAGGGGCAGAGCCTGGTGTCGCTGCTGGCGCCGGGAGAGGCTGATGCCCCATCAGCCGACCGCTTCCGCTACTCCTTCTCGGAAGCCGGCCAGCGGCAGGAGTACTTCCAGAGCGTGCAGGACGCGAGCTGGAAGCTCATCTACGACCTCCGGCACCGCAACGATCCCCGGAAGCCCGGCGGCTTCGAGCTCTACCACCTGGCCCAGGACCCGCTGGAGACGCAGAACCTCGCGACCGCCCGGACCGAGGAGCTGCGGCGCCTCCGCCGCGAGCTGCTCGGCTGGCAGAAGGACACCCAGGTCGAGGGGGACGAGGGGGAGGATGCCGAGACCCAGAAGGCCTTGAAGGCGTTGGGGTATGTGAACTAGAAGCTCGACCGGCCGAAGTTCGACGCCAGCAGCGCGAGGTCCAGGCCGTCGATCACCTCGTCGTTGTTGAGGTCGGCCGCGGCGTTGAAGCGGAGCTGGCCGGAGCGGGCTCCGAAGAGCAGCGCCAGACGCACCAGGTCGTCGCCGTCCACCCGGCCGTCCTCGTCGATGTCCCCCTTGAGGAAGACCGTCCCGGCGATGACGAACCGGGCCACCTCGCGGTTCACCGTGTTGGGCGGGATCGCGAGGTCGCGCGAGCGGAGCCCGATGCGGATGACGCCGCGCAACGGCTCCGGCGGCTGGTAGGAGAGGCGCGCCCGGCGCTGGTCGCCGCTCGGCGTGACGTTGACGTCGACGCCGTTGATGAGCAGGTCGGTGTTGGCGAGGTCGATCCCCGCGCCGAAGTCCCAGACGTCGACGTCGATGGGAGACGCGGCGGGGACCCTCTGGGCGCCGTGGGGCGGAGTCATCAGCCCGAGCACCGGCGGCACCTTGTCGACGTCGGTCAGGACCTCGAAGAAGGTCTGCGCGATCAGCTCGTAGCCGGTGGCGTTGGGGTGCCCCACCGGGTCGTGCGCGGTGTAGTAGAGGGACAACCGGTCGGGCCGCAGGAGGTAGACCTCGAAGATGTCCGCCAGGTCGCGGCCCCGCCGTCCCGCCATGTCACGGATGTTCTGGTTCAGCTCCAGCGTCAGGACGTTCTGGGGGTCGACCTTGGCAGACGGGGGGCGGGGGAGCACCGTGGCCTGGACCACGGTGAGGCCGCGCGCCTCGGCCCGGCGCGCCATCTCGTTGAGGTTGAAGCGGGTGGTCTCGAGCGGGATGCCGCGCGTGATGTCGTTGGTCCCCTCCATCAGGAGGAGGACGTCGCCGGCGCTCGTGCCGGTGAGGGCGCCGGAGAGCCGGAGCAGGCCCTCCGGCGTCGCTTCGCCGCCGAGGCCCTGGTTGACGACCACGGCGTTGATCCCCGCGGCCTGGAGCTTCGCCTGCAGCCGCGGCGGATAGCCGGAGCCGGAGGGCGTGCCCGGCGTCGGGGCCGCGTCGCCGAAACCTTCGGTGATGCTGTCCCCGAAGGCGACGTAGCGGATCGCGCCCTGGGCGAGGGAGGGGGCGGGAGCGAGCAGGGCCAGCGCCAGCAGGGCGGCCGGGATACGGAAACGGCTCATGGCTCCTCCGCCCAGGCGGCGGCGCCCGCCTGCCCGCGGGCCGGCC
>JBKKAU010000024.1:0-7465 GCA_046714475.1 Thermoanaerobaculia bacterium | reverse complement strand
GCCCTGCGCCGGCTCGGCGACCGGCTGCTCCCCGCGGGCGCCGCGCGCCGGGCCGACTTCCAGGTCTGCCGCGCCTTCGACCGCTGGGTGGCGGCGCGGTTATCCGGCTGGGGGGCCGACGCGGGAGCCGGCGCGGTGATCGCCTGCGAGATCTCGGCGCTCGCCACCTTCCGGGCCGCCCGCGAGCTCGGCATGGTGACGATCCTCGACGCGCCGTCGATCCACCACCTGGCGCAGGACCGCCTGCACGGCACGTCCGATCCCCCGTCACTCCACCGCCGGATCGCCCGGGTCAAAGATGGGGAAATCGCCCGCGCCGACCACATCCTGACCGTCTCGGAGCTCGCCCGCCGGACCTATCTCGACGCCGGGGTCCCGCCAGAGAAGGTCCACGCCCTGCCTTTGGGGGCGGATACCGGGCTGTTTTCTCCAGGAGAGGACGGAGAAGAAAACGGCTTTACCTTCCTCTTCGCGGGCGCGGCGATCCACCGCAAGGGTTTCGACCTGCTCCTGGAGGCGTTCGCGCGCGTCGCCGCGGAGGAACCGGGGGCCCGGTTGCGGATCGTCGGCCCGCGCGGCGACGCCTCCCCCCTGCTCCGGGAGCACCCGCGGGTCTCGGTCGCCGGTCCCGTGGACCAGCGGGGGCTCGCCGCGGAGCTGCGGCGCGCCGGCTGCCTCGTGCTCCCTTCGCGCAACGACTCCTACGCCATGGTAGTCGCCGAGGCGCTGGCCTCGGGGGTCCCGGTGCTGGTCTCGGAGATGGTCGGGGCCAAGGACCTGGTCCGCGAGGGGGAAAACGGCTGGGTGGTGCCGGTGGAGGACGCCGGGGCTCTCGCCGAGAGGATGCTCTGGTGTGTCCGCCACCGGGACGAGGTCCGGGCGATGCGGGACGAGTGCCGGCGTTCCGCCGAGGCGGCGACCTGGCCCGCCTATCACGAGCGGCTGGCCGCGCTGATGCGCTCGATCCTCCGAGAGAAGGCGGCATGAGGCTGCTCCATGTGGTCCCCACCTATGCCCCGGCTTGGCGCCACGGCGGTCCGATCCGCGCGGTCCATGGGCTCTGCAAGGCCCTGGCGCGGCGCGGGCACGAGGTGACTGTCTTCACCACGGACGTCGACACGGACGGCGCCGTCCCCGTGGAGCGACCGGTGCGGCTCGACGGCGTCGAGGTCTGGTACTTCCCCGTCCGGGCACCGCGGCGGCTCTACCGCTCTCCCGCGATGGGGCGGGCGCTCTCCGGCCGGGTCATGGGATTCGACCTGGTCCACCTTCATTCCGTCTTCCTCTGGCCGACTTCGGCCGCGGCGCGGGCGGCCGAGCGGGCCGGCGTCCCCTACCTGCTGGCGCCGCGCGGCATGCTGGTGCCGGACCTCCTGAGACGGCGCGGCCGGTTGCGCAAGGCCCTCTGGCTCCGCCTGGTGGAGCGACGCACGATCACCAAGGCCGCCGGGCTCCACGTCACCGCCGACCTCGAAGCGGAGGAGGCGTCGCGCCTCGGCCTGCCGGTCCCCGAGATGTTCGTGGTGCCCAACGGCGTCGACTCCGAGCCGTACCTGGAGAGGGCGCGGCTCTCACCCGCCGTCCAGGGGGTGCTCGACCGCGGTCCCTTCCTTCTTTTTCTTGGACGCGTGAGCTGGAAGAAGGGGCTCGACCGGCTGATCCCCGCCCTGGCGCACGTCCCCGGGGTCTCGCTGGCGATCGCCGGCAACGACGACGAGGGCTACCGGCCGAAGCTGGAGCGGCTCTTCGGCGTATCCGACCGGGTGGTCTTTCTTGGAGCGGTCGACGGCGACGACAAGGCCGCCCTCCTCCACCGCGCCGCTGCCCTGGTCCTCCCCTCCTACTCGGAGAACTTCGGCAACGCCGTGCTGGAGGCGATGGCCGCGGGCCGGCCGGTGGTGGTGACGCCCGAGGTCGGGCTCGCCCCGGTGGTGCGCGAAACCGGCGCCGGCATCGTCGTCGAAGGCGACCCGGACCGGCTCGGCCCCGCCCTGCGCGACCTGCTGGCCAATCCCGATCTCGACGAGATGGGCCGCCGCGGAGCCCAAGAGGCCGTCCGCCGCTTCGGCTGGGACGCCATAGCGGGGACGATGGAGGAAGCCTATCGACGTCTCGTCCCGGGGGGTTCTCCATGAACCTCGCCTTCGTCGTCGAGCGCCCCACCCAGTTCGAGGCGCCGCTGTTCCGCTTCGCCGCCTCCGACCCGGACCACCGCATGCGGGTGATCTTCACCGACCCGAAGCTCGCCGAGCCGGTCTTCGACCCCGAGCTCGGCCGCCCGGTCTCCTGGGGATTCGACCTCCTCGCCGGCTACGACCACGCGGTCTGCCCGCCCAAAGACCGGCGGCGGTGGCTGGCCCGGGAGCTGGCGCGGGAGCGCTACGACCTGGTGATCGTCAACGGCTACACCCAGAGGCCCTATCTGCTCGCCGCCGCGCTGGCGCGCCGGGCGGGCCTCGCCACCGCGCTGCGGCTCGACTCCGTCGCCTGGAACGGGACGCCGGACCGGCCGCTCGTCAAGGGCCTCCTCTTCGCCGCCTATCTAATAAGGATGTACGACCTGTTCCTCGGCACCGGCACCCTGACGCTCGACTACCTGCGCTTCTTCGGCGTCCCCCCCGAGCGGATGGGTCTGTTCCCCTACGCGGTCGACGTCGACGAATTCCGCCGCCGCTCCCGTCTCTCCCCGGAGGAGCGGACGGCGGCACGGGAGCGCCTGGGCGTGCCGGCCGGCGCCCGGGTCCTCCTCTCCGTGGCCAAGCTCAGCCCGCGCGAGGCCCCCTGGGACCTCCTGCGCGCCTTCGCCCGCATCGACCGCATCGGCGATCCCAACCTCTGGCTGGTGATCGCGGGCGACGGACCGTCCCGCCCCGAGCTCGAAGCGTTCGCAAGCGGCCGGCGGCTGGAGCGGGTCCGCTTCCTGGGATACGTCCCCTACCAGGAGCTGCCGCCGCTCTATGCCGCCTCGGACCTCTTCCTCCACCCCGCCCGGGAAGAGCGCTGGGGAGTCTCGGTCGCCGAAGCCCTCGCTTGCGGCCTGCCCGTGATCACCTCGTCGCGCGTCGGCGCCGCCCGCGACCTGCTCGCCCCGGGGGAGAACGGCTTCACCTACGACGCGGGCGACGACGAGGCCCTGGCCCGCCGGATCGGCGACGCCCTGGAGTTGGACCCCGCCGCCGTCGACGCCCGCAACCGCGAGATCCTCGCGCGGTGGGACTATGCGGCCACCTGGCGGGGTATCCTTCGCGCGGCCGCACGCCTCCCCAGGAGAACCGACCGTTGAGCGAAGCCCGCGCCCCGCTGACCGTCCTCTTCACCACCCGCAACGAGGAGGTCAACCTCGAACGCTCCCTCCAGAGCGTCCACGGCTTCGCCGACCAGGTCTTCGTCATCGACTCGGAGAGCGAGGACCGGACGGTCGAGATCGCCCGCCGCTACGCCGACGAGGTGCGCAACCTCCCCTACGAGCACGGCCGAATCATCCCCTGGATCTTCCAGTGGGGGCTCGACCACCTTCCCATCCGCAACGAGTGGATCCTGATCCTGGAGGCCGACCAGGCGCTGACCCCGGAGCTGCGCCGGGAGATCGCGGCGCTGCTCGGCCGCCCGGACCTGCGCGAGAACGGCTTCTACATCCGCCGCCGGCAGATCTTCCGCGGCAGGCCGCTCCGCTTCGGCGGCTATGGCGGCAAGTACCTGATGAAGCTGTTCCGGCGCGGCCACGGCGAGCTCGACCCGGTCGAACAGGACACCCGCGTCTACATCCGCGGCTTGGTCGGCAAGCTGCGGGCACCGCTCGAGGAGTGGAACCGCAAGGAGGACGCGATCCTGTTCTACCTCCAGAAGCACCTCCGCTACGCCGACGCCTTCGCCCGCGAGGAGCTGGAGCGCCGGCGGCGCGACCTTCCCTGGAAGCTGACGCCGCGCCTCTTCGGCACACCCGACGAGCGGGTGCTGTGGCTCAAGGCCCGGTACTACCGGATGCCTCTCTTCATTCGCCCGGCCCTCTATTTCCTCTACAGGTACGTCTTCCTGCTCGGTATCCTGGACGGCAAGAACGGCTTCGTCTTCCACTTCCTCCAGGCCTTCTGGTTCCGGCTGATCGTCGACGTCCGCCTGGAAGAGCTGCTGTCGGAGCCCGTGGAGCTGGCGGAGGAGCGCCGGTGAGCCGCATCCTGGGGGTGAGCGCCTTCCACGCCGACGCTTCGGCCGCGGCCGTAAACGATGGCCGGTTCGTGGCCGGCGTCGAGGAGGAGCGCTTCCGCCGCGTCAAGCACTGGGCCGGCTTCCCCGAGGAGGCGCTACGCTTCTGCCTGGCGGAGCTGGGCGGCGGCGCCGGCGACATGGGAGACGTGACGGCGCTCGCCGTCTCCCGCCAGCCGCGCGCCTACTTCCTGCGCAAGGCGATGCTCGCCCTCTCGCACCCTCGGAGCCTGCGGCGGGCCGCCAGCCGCGTCCACAACCTGGCGCAGATCGGCGGCCTGGAGGAGCGGGTCGCCGCCGCCTTCGGCCGCTCGCCGCGGCTGCATCCGGTCGAGCACCACCTGGCCCACGTCGCCTCCGCCTTCTTCTGCTCGCCGTTCGAGGAGGCCATGTGCCTCACCGTCGACGGCTTCGGCGACTTCGTCTCGACCATGATGGCGGCGGGCCGCGGCAGCTCGGTCGAGGTCCTGGACCGGGTCTGCTTCCCGCACTCGCTGGGGCTCTTCTATACCGCCATCACCCAGTTCCTGGGCTTCCTCGGGTTCGGCGACGAATACAAGGTGATGGGCCTCGCGGCCTACGGCGAGCCCACCTTCGCCGAGCCGCTGCGCAAGGTCGTGCCGGCGCGGCCGGACGGCACGTTCCGGCTCGACCTGCGCTACTTCCGCCACCTCTCCGAAGGGGTGGACATGACCTGGGAGGACGGCGAGCCGGCGCTCGGGCTGGTGTTCACCCCGGCGCTCGAGGAGCTGCTCGGCCCGGCGCGGAAGCCCGGCGAGGAGCTGACGCAGCGCCACAAGGACTTCGCGGTCTCGCTGCAGCAGGTCTACGAGGAGCGCTTCTTCGCCCTGGTGCGCGCCCTCCAGAAGCGGACCGGCGCGAAGCGCCTGACTCTCGCCGGCGGCTGCGCCATGAACTCGCTCGCCAACGGCAAGCTGTTCGACCGCACGGACGTCCGGGAGGTCTACATCCAGGCCGCGGCCGGCGACGCCGGCACCGCTCTCGGCGCCGCCCTCTACGTGCAGCACGCCGTGCTCGGCGCCCCTCGCGGCTTCGTCATGGAGCACTGCTACTGGGGTCCCCGCTACGACGAGACGGCGATCCGCCAGGCGATCGCCGGACGCCTCTCAGACTCCCAGGGAAAGGACGGCGTCTGGGGTGAGGTCCGCGTCGAGACCGTGCGCGACGAGGACCGCCTCGCCTCGGAGACCGCCGGGTCGATCGCCCGCGGCGACGTGGTCGGCTGGTACCAGGGGCGCTCCGAGTGGGGGCCGCGCGCCCTCGGCAACCGCTCGATCCTCGCCGACCCGCGCCGGGGGGACATGAAGGACGTCCTCAATCTCAAGATCAAGCGCCGCGAGTCGTTCCGCCCCTTCGCGCCCTCGGTGCTGGAGGAGCGGACCGGCGAGTGGTTCACGATCGACTACCCCGACCCGTTCATGATCAAGGTCTACCCGATCCGCCCGGAAAAGCGACCGCTGATCCCGGCGGTGACGCACGTCGACGGCACCGGCCGCCTGCAGACCGTGTCGCGGAGCGCCAACCCGCGCTATTGGAAGCTGATCCGCGCCTTCGAGGAGGAGACCGGCGTGCCCATGGTCCTGAACACCTCCTTCAACGAGAACGAGCCGATCGTCAACACCCCGGGCGAGGCTCTCGACTGCTTCCTGCGCACGCGCATGGACCGGCTGGTGCTGGGCGACGTGGTGCTCTCCAGGGGATGACGATGCCGGCAAAGCCACGCCGGATGGCTCTCGTGGTGGTCCTCGTCTCGACCCTGCTCTCTCTCGTCCTCGCCGAGCTGGTGACGCGCCGGACCTACGGCGAGGGGTTCGAGATGCTGATCGATCCCTACGAGGAGCACCTCTACCGACCCTTCCTGGCCTACGAGCAGACCTCGGGGGAGCGGACGACCCGGTTCTACACCAACTCCCTGGGTTGGAAGGACGACCGGCCCGGCCGGGTGGTGGCGAAACAGAGCCAGCGGACCCGCGTCGTCTTCCTGGGCGACTCCTTCGCCGAGGGGCTGGGGGTGGCGCAGAAGGACTCCGTCCCCGGCGTCGTCCAGAGGGTCCTGGGTACGGACCGGTTCGAGGTGCTCAACGGCGGCCGCTCCTCCTACTCGCCGCTGGTCGAGTACCAGCGCCTCAAGCGCTTCCTGGACGCGGGATACCAGGCCGACGCCGTCGTGCTGATGCTCGACGTCTCGGATGTCCAGGACGAGATCTACTACTCGCGCCGCTACCAGTATGGAGAAGACGGCGAGCCGTTGCGGCTCCAGGGCCGGAAGTACGACGAGCCGCTCCTCTCCGCCTACAACGAGTCGGCGCTGGTCCGCTCGCTTGCGCGGCTGCCGGAGCAGCTCCGGGCGCTGCGCGGCGGCGGCCCGGTCGCCCCGGGCGCGCTCGTCGCGGTCGACGCCCCGCTCGACCTCCCCGCCGGTCTCTTCCAGGACCCGGAGCCGATGACCGTCGAGCAGTATCTGAGCCTCCCCGGCCCCGCCGTCTCCGTGCTGCGGCCGAACTGGATGGCCCACCCGCCGAGCCTGCGCGGCTGGGCCGGCCAGGGGCTGCGCTCGGCGCTCGGCAACGTCCTGCGGGTGAAGCATCGGGCCGACGCCGAAGGCATCCGGTTCCTGGTCGTGATCTATCCTTGGCCGCAGATGCTCTACAACCGTCCCGACCCGGAGTACTACGAGGTGCTTGCCCGCACCTTCCCCAAGTGGTTCGACGAGCGGGAGTACATCTACGGGCGCGGCCCGGCCCCGGTCGTCTCCGAGTACCAGCGCCGCGTGCACGAGTTCTGCCGCGAGCAGGGGATCGACCTCCTCGACCTGATCCCCGAGCTCCAGAAGGTCGACGAGTGGCACCGCCTCTACATCCCCGGCGACGTCCACTTCAACGAGGCCGGCAGCCGCCTGGCCGGTCAGGCGATCGCCGAGGCCCTGGGGGTGGCCGGGTGAGCCGCCGGTTCCTCTCCCCGCTCTTCCTGGTTGGCCTCGGGCTCTGGCTGTTGCTGATCGCCACCAACCCCGGCCGCAACGAGACGCTGGACGTCGAGATGCGCCGCGTCGTGGCGCGCCAGCTCTGGAGCGAGGGGCGCGTCTCGATCTCCGAGCTGCCGCGCGACAGCCGCGACACCTGGATCCCCGCCGGCGAGTCGCGCTGGGTCGCCCCTTACGGCGTCGGCCAGAGCCTGGTCTTCGTCCCCTTCGACGCCGCCGGGGCCGCCCTGGAGCGCTTCGGCCCGGCCGCGCTGCGCG
>JBKKAU010000023.1:0-7425 GCA_046714475.1 Thermoanaerobaculia bacterium | reverse complement strand
GGGGGGGTTGTTTTTTTTTTAAACCCCCCCGCGTGGGGGGGGGGCTCCCCCCCCCCCCTTCCAGCCGCTTTGAGCGGCTCACAACCTAAAGCCCCCGGCTCTGCCGGGGGATACTTACCTATGGCGGGTCAGGCGGACGCCATCGAGGGGACGCCTTCCAGCCCGGCTGCGGCCCGCAACTCCGTGGCGCGGTGGACATACTCCCAACTGAACCCCTCCTCCTCGCCACGGCCGAAGTGGCCGTAGGACGCCGTCTTGCGGTAGATCGGCCGACGCAGGTCGAGGTACTCGATGATGCCACGCGGCGAGAGGGGGAAATTCTCGCGGACCAGGCGCTCGATCTCGTGCTCGTCGATGACGCCGGTGCCGAAGGTGTCGACGCGGACCGAGACCGGGTCCGCCACGCCGATGGCGTAGGCGAGTTGCACCTCGACACGGTCGGCAATGCCGGCCGCGACCAGGTTCTTGGCGACATGGCGGGCCATATAGCAGGCCGAGCGGTCGACCTTCGTCGGGTCCTTGCCCGAGAAGGCGCCGCCGCCATGGCGGCCGGAGCCGCCATAGGTGTCGACGATGATCTTTCGGCCGGTCAGGCCGCAGTCACCCTGTGGGCCGCCGATGACGAAGCGGCCGGTCGGGTTGATATGGAACACGGTGCGTTCGTCGAGCAGATCGGGGGAGATCACGGTCTTGACGATCTTTTCGATCACCTCGTGCCGGATCTCCTCCTGCGACACCTCGGGGTTGTGCTGCGTCGAGACCACGACCGTGTGGACCCTCGCCGGCTTGTCGCCGTCGTACTCGACCGTCACCTGGCTCTTGCCGTCCGGGCGCAGCCAGGGCAGCTCCTGCGAGTGCCGCGCGCTGGCCAGCCGGCGCGTGATACGGTGCGCCAGCGTGATCGGGAGAGGCATCAGGTGCTCGGTCTCGCGACAGGCGAAGCCGAACATCAGCCCCTGGTCGCCGGCGCCGCCGGTGTCGACCCCCTGGGCGATGTCAGGCGACTGCGGATCGATCGCCGACAGCACCGCGCAGGTGGTGGCGTCGAAACCGATGTTGCCGTCGGTATAACCGATCTCGCGGACGACCTGGCGGGCAACGCCCGCGAAGTCGACGTAGGCTTTGGTGGTGATCTCCCCGGCCAGGAAGACCATGCCGGTGGTCACGGTCGTCTCACAGGCCACGCGCGCCGTCGGGTCCTGACGCAGGACCTCATCCAGAATGGCGTCGGAGATCTGGTCGGCGATCTTGTCGGGGTGCCCTTCCGTCACCGATTCCGAGGTGAACAGGCGGGCTTCTCGTTGGCTCATGGTCGCACCTCTAGCGTAGTTCGGCGAAGCGTGGCTCATTGATACACGGGTTCCTGTATGCCTTACCGGACGGGACGGCTCTCCAGGACGCCGTAGAACAGCGTCGAGATGCAGTGGAGAGTCGAGATCGCGATCGCCCTGCGCCGGGTCTCGAGCCCGCCGGTCAGCGAGCTGGTGATGCCGCCGCTGCGGCGAGTCCCTGGCACGGCGAACGGGATCTGGTCATTGTCCAGCCCCGTGATCAGACGGTCGGGGAGCTGGATCGAACCGCTTGATCCCCAGGCCTCGCCCAGGTGACCGCGCACCACCGTCCAGTTGCGGATGAAGTAGCAGACCTTGCCGTCCACCTCCAGCGAGTGGATGCCGGCCTCGGTCGCGATGTAGAAGTGGTAGGTGTCGGCGAGAGCCTTCTCCAGCTCCATGACCCGTTGCCGGGCCAGGCGGAGGACCTCTTCGTCGGAGATCGGGAGGCCGTACGGCGCCTCCTCCACCGTCTGCGGGACCACGGCGACCGAGACGATCCGGTCGAGGCCGTCGTGGAAGAAGCGGAGAAGGCCGTCGCGCACCCCAAGGAGCTTGTCCGGGGTATGCCCCGCCACGGCTACCTCGACGCCCTTTTGAAGACGCTGCCAGAAGTTCTTAAGATCGGGGATCATGATTATCAGTCGCCAGAATCGAAGGCTGAAGGATATTCGCCGGCTCCGGCGAAGTAAAGGCGACCATGCGCTGCTCGAAGGACCGCACCTGGTTGCCGAGGCGCTCGCCGCCGGTCTGGAGCTGGAAACGGTGCTCGCGACCCCCGGCTTTCTCGCCACCGCCGAGGGGCAGAGCCTGGCGCGCCACCTGGCGGTCGAGTGGCTCGAAGTCGAGCCTGGCCTCCTGGAAGAGCTGACGGACGCCGACTCACCGCGCGGCATCCTCGCGGTCGCCTCCCTCCCCCGCCAGGGCGTCGAAACGCTGCCGGTGCGCGAGGGCGGCGCTTACCTCTACCTGGAAGGGCTGCAGGATCCGGGCAACCTCGGAGCTCTCGCCCGGGTGGCCGAGGCGGCCGGCGCGGCCGGGCTCGCCCTGTCGCCGGGCACCGCCCACCCCAACCACCCGCGCGCCTTGCGCGCCTCGGCCGGGAGCCTGCTGCGCCTGCCCATCGCCCTGGGGGTTACGCCCGAGTCGCTCGACCGTCACCTCGCCGCGGTCCGGCCGCGCTGGGCGGCGCTCGTGCCCCGTGGCGGCACCGACCTCTATCAGGCCGACCTCTCCGGTACGGTCGTCCTGGCAGTGGGCGCTGAGGGTCCCGGCCTCTCCCCTGCTCTCACGGCCCGCGCCGGCCTCGGCCTCACCATCCCCATCCAGCCGCCCGTCGAATCGCTCAACGCGACGGTGGCCGCGGCACTGGTGCTCTTCGAGTGGCGGCGGCGGATTCCAGCCGTGATCTAATGACGCCCCTGCTCCCATGCCCCAGGTCCTCAAGCCGCTCCTCCTGCTCTTCGCCCTCGCCCTCCAGGCCTGCCAACCCCAGGTGCCGGCCGCGGTCGAGCCGCTGCCGGCGCGCAGCAACCTCCTCCTCATCACCGTCGACACCCTGCGGGCCGACCACCTGTCGAGCTACGGCTACCCGCGCCGCACCTCGCCGGTGATCGACCGGCTGGCCGCCGAGGGGGTGCGCTTCGACCAGCCGGCGGTGCAGTGGCCCAAGACAACACCTTCGTTCGCCTCGATGTTCACGGCGACTTACCCCAAGGACAACGGCAACGTCCGCAAGGTCGGCACGCCGCTCCCCTGCCGGGCCCGTACCCTCGCCGAGGAGCTCCGCGGCGCGGGCTACACCACGCACGCGGTGGTCGCTAACGGAGCAGTCGGCAGCGAGCTGCGGTTCGACCAGGGGTTCGACACCTATGTCGAAACCTGGAAGCTGCCGCCGGAGAAACCGGGCGAGGATCTGCAACGGGCCGAGCGGGTCACCAGCCTGGCCCTCGCGTCGCTCGACGCGGCTCCCCGCGACCGCCCGTGGTTCCTCTGGGTCCACTATCTCGACCCCCACTGGCCCTACACCCCTCCCGGCGAGCACCGCGACCGCTTCCAGGGGGACGAGCGGTTCGATCCGTCGGTTCGCATCCCGGTTGCCGCCGGCAAGGAGCGCCAGGAGATGCGGGGCATCGGCGAGGGCCAGACTGAGGATGGACGCAACGATCTCGCGTTCTACATCGCGCGCTACGACGCTGAGATCGCCTACACGGACGCCTGGATCGGCCATCTCCTCGCAGGCCTGCGCTCCCAGGACCGGCTCGCCCGCACCCTCACCGCCCTCACCGCCGACCACGGCGAGTCGTTGGGCGACCACGACTACTACTTCGACCATGGCCGTTTTGGCTTCCAGACCTGTCTGCGCGTGCCGCTGGTCCTCCACTACCCCGGTGTGCTCGCCCCACGGGTCGACCGTGGCCCGGTCGAGCTGATCCACCTCGCCCCGACGCTGCTCGAAGCGGCCGGCGTCGAGCTGCGCGACGGCGCCTGGATGCAGGGGCGGAGCCTCACGCCCCGCCTGCGCGGTGTGAGTGGAGGCAGCCTCGCCTTCTCCGAGGCGGGCTACGAGACCAAGGGGCGGTGGCAGAAGGTGGTGCGCGACGGCCGCTTCAAGCTGATCTATGCCCAGACGCGGCCCGAGCAGCGCTGGATCGGCGGCGAAGGCGTGCGCTTCACGCTGTACGATCTGGCGCGGGATCCGGGGGAGACGGAGAACGCCGCCGGCCGCTTCCCCCAGGAGACGCAACGCCTGACGCGCGCCCTCTGGCGTTGGGACCGGGCTCCCCGCTTTGCGGTGGAGACCGAGCCGCCGGATGCGGACTGCGCGGGCGACCGGCCCATGGCCGAAGAGACCGAGAAGCTGCTGCGCAGCCTGGGATATCTATAAGGTAGGGAGGAGACCTCTTGAAGATCGCGATCGGTTCGGATCACGCCGGGTACAGGTACAAGGAAGCCATCAAGGACTTCCTGCTCCAGCGGGGGCACGAGGTGCGCGACTTCGGCACCCATTCCGAGGCATCGGTGGATTATCCCGTCTTTATCCGCCCCGTCGCCGAGGCGGTGGCGCGGGCTGAGGCCGACCGCGGCATCGTGCTCGGCGGCTCCGGCAACGGCGAGGCCATCGCCGCCAACCGGGTACGCGGTATCCGTTGCGCCCTCTGTTGGAACGCCGACTCGGCGCGGCTCGCCCGGCAGCACAACGACGCCAACATGATCTCCCTCGGCGAGCGCATGATGTCGCTCGACACCGCCCTGGAGATCGTCGGGATCTGGCTCGAGACCCCCTTCGAGGGGGGGCGCCATATCCGCCGGATCGAGCTCATCGACCGGCCCGAGGCCCCGCCCGCTTGAGCGCCGAGCCTCTGGAAACGCTCCGGCAGGCCCTCGGGGCAGACCGCGCCCGTCTAGGTGAGATCCTCGCGCCCTACACCACCTTCCGGATCGGCGGCCCGGCTGACCTCTACTACGAGGCCGGAAGCGCGGAGGATCTGGCGGACGCCATCCTCGCCGCGCGGGCGCACGGGGTCCCCTTCTTCCTGCTCGGCCTCGGCGCCAACATCCTGATTGGCGACCGCGGCTTCCGCGGGCTGGTGATCCGCAACCGCGCCCGCGCGACCGAGGTCTTCCCCGACACGCACCGCCTGTGGTCCGAGAGCGGCGCGGTCGTCTATCCCGACCTGATCGAGACGGCGGTCTCCCACGGGCTCTCGGGGCTGGAGCACTACGTGGGCATCCCCTCGACCGTGGGCGGAGCGCTCTGGCAGAACCTCCACTTCCTGGCCCCCGCTCCGGCCCGCGAGCGGACCCTGTTCATCGCCGAGGTGACCTACGAGGCGGAGATCCTGACGATCGAAGGCGAGCGCCGAACGGTCGGCGTCGACTACTTCGAGTTCGGCTACGACCAGTCAATCCTCCACCACCGGCCGGACATCGTCCTCACCGCCACCTTCCAGCTCGCGCCGGAGGCTCCGGAGCGGATGCGCCGCATCGTCGAGGAGAACCTGGAGTGGCGTCGCGAGCGCCATCCGCCGCTCGACACCGAGCCGAGCGCCGGCTCCATCTTCAAGAAGATCGAGGGGCTCGGCGCCGGCCGCCTGATCGACGAGTGCGGCCTCAAGGGCACCCGCGTCGGCGGCGCCATGGTCACCCACCGCCACGCCAACATCCTCATCAACACGGGCGGGGCCACCGCCGCCGACGTCCGGGCGCTGATCGCCCGAATCCAGGAGGTCGTCGAGCAGCGGACCGGGCACCGGCTGGAGCCGGAGATCGGATTCGTGGGGGAGTTCTAGGGCCTCACCTCTTCTTCAAGGTCTGACGCCGCATCTCCTTCTGGCGGCGCGCCCGGTCGGCGCGGCTCTCGGCCCTTTCGCGGCTGGCCTCCAGCGGGATCTGCTCCACCTGCTCGCGCGTCAGGTAGAGCGCCAGCGAGGCGACGGTCGGAAACCGGAACAGGTCGACCACCGCGACCGCGGGGAAGCGCTCGCGCAGCCTGCGGTGCGCCTGGACCAGCAGCAGCGAGTGCCCTCCGAGATCGAAGAAGTTGTCGTCGACCCCGATCGCCTGGGCCCCCAGCACCTCGCGCCAGGCCTCGGCGATCGCCTCTTCGGTGGCGTTGCGCGGCGGCGCCGAGACCGCGCGAGGCGCGGCGGGCTCCGGCGCCGGCAGCGCGCGGCGGTCGAGCTTGCCATGGATGGTGAGCGGCAGCGCCGGCAGCGACAGGAACGCCGCGGGCACCATGTAGTCCGGGAGCCTCTCGCGCAGGAAGGCGAGCAGCTCCTCGGCCGCCGGGAGCAGGCCGTTCCGCGGCGTCACGTAGGCCACCAGGCGGCGGTCGCCCGGCCGGTCCTCCCGCGCGACGACGGCGCTCTCCCCCACCGCCGGATGGAGGGCCAGCGCCGCCTCGATCTCCCCCGGCTCGATACGGAAGCCGCGGATCTTCACCTGCTGGTCGATCCGGCCGAGGTACTCGACGTCGCCGTCCGGCCGGTAGCGCGCGAGGTCGCCCGAGCGGTAGAGCCGCGCGCCGGGCTCGCCGCGCAGGGCCGCGAAGGGGTCGGGGACGAATCGCTCTGCGGTAAGGTCGGGCCGGCCCAGATAGCCGCGCGCCAGCCCCGCTCCGCCGACGCAGACCTCCCCCGGCGCGAACACCGGCACTGGCTGGAGATGCCGGTCGAGCAGATGGATCCGGAGGTCCGGGATGGGAGCGCCGATCAGGCTCGCCTCTCCTATGTCCGCCTTCGTGACCGGCCGGTAGGTGACGTGCACCGTGGTCTCCGTAATCCCATACATGTTGACCAGCCGGGGCCGCTCGTCGCCATGCCGCTCGAACCACGGCGCGAGGCTGAAGAGGTCGAGCGCCTCGCCGCCGAAGATCACGTAACGCAAAGAGACCTCCCCCTCCCCCGGGCCGAGCTGCCGGAACGCCGACGGCGTCTGGTTGAGCACCGTCACCTTCTCTTCGACCAGCAGCCGGTGGAACGCCTCGGGTGACCGGCTCGTCTCATGGGGAACCACCACCAGCCGGCCGCCGTGGGCGAGCGCGCCCCACATCTCCCAGACCGAGAAGTCGAAGGCGTAGGAGTGGAACATCGTCCAGACGTCGTCCGGGCCGAAGCCGAACCAGCGTTGGGTCGCCGTGAGCAGCCGCGCCACGTTGGCATGGGTCACCACCACGCCCTTCGGCCGCCCCGTCGAACCGGACGTGTAGATCGCGTAGGCCGCGTTCTCCGGCACCGCGCCGCTCGGCGGCAGAGGCGAGCCGTCCTCCCTCTCCAGGGCATCGTCGACGAGCTCGCGCGTCACCGTCACCCCGGCCCCGGAGTCCCCCAGCACGAATTGGGTGCGCTCGGCGGGCGACGCGGGATCGAGCGGCACGAAGACGCCGCCCGCCTTGGTGACCGCGAGGATGGCGGCGACCTGCTCGATGGAGCGCTCCAGCTGGAGAGCCACCCGGACCTCCGGACCGACGCCGAGCCGCCGCAGCCGGCGGGCCAGCCGGTTCGCCGCCCGGTCGAGCTCGCCGTAGGTCCAGCGCTCACCGTCGTAGGCGACCGCCGGGGCTTCCGGCCGGCGCGCCGCCTGCTCCTCGAAC